>DASPMK010000084.1:0-11878 GCA_035627075.1 Azospirillaceae bacterium | reverse complement strand
GACAGCGGCTGCGGCTGCGGCTGCAGCTGCGGCCGAGGCGCGGCGGTCGGCGCGGGCCGGCATCGCCTGGATGGTGCTCACCACGCTGCTGTTCATCAGCCAGGATGCGGTGACCCGCGTGCTGGTGCAGAGCTATCCCGTGCCCGAGGTGGCGTGGGCGCGCTTCACCGTGCATTTCCTGCTGGCCGCCGCGCTGCTCGGCGTGCGCTCGCCGCGGCTGATGGTGTCGGCGCGGCCGGGGTTGCAGCTCGTGCGGTCGACGCTGCTGCTGATGGTCACGCTGCTGGCGACCACGGCGCTGGGCATCCTGCCCTTCGTCGATCTGGCGGCCATCGTCAACGTCACGCCGGTGCTGGTGACGCTGCTGTCCATCCCCATGCTGGGGGAGAAGGTGGGCTGGCGGCGCGGCATGGCGGTGCTGGTCGGGTTCGCCGGCGCCATGCTGATCATCGGCCCGGCGAGCGGCGTCTTCCAGTGGGCGGTGCTGCTGCCGCTCGGCTCGGCGGTGGCGCACGCGCTGTACCAGATCGTCACGCGGCAGCTGAAGTCCAGCGACCCGACGATGACGACCTTCTTCTACACCAGCATGGTCGGCACGGTGGTGTGCTCGCTGGCGCTGCCCTTCGTGTGGGTGGCGCCGGACCTCGCCTCGGCCGGGCTGATGGTGCTGCTGGGGACCATCGGGGCGTGCAGCCACTTCTGCATGATCCGCGCCTTCACCGCCGCCCCCGCGGCGACGGTGGCGCCCTTCGGCTACACGACGCTGGTGTGGGCGACGCTGTTCGGCGTGCTGCTGTTCGGCGAGGTGCCCAGCGCGACCACCATCGCCGGCGCGCTGGTGATCGTCGGCAGCGGGATCTACATCGTGTATCGCGAGCAGATGCGGGCGCGGGTGAGGTCCTGACCCCCACCCAACCCTCCCCCGCTGGGCGGGGGAGGGCTTTTATGGCAGGCGGCGGAGGGATAGGGTGGGGGTAACGGCCCCTACATCACCGCGCCGAGCTGCCAGGGCACGAACTCGTTGTCGCCGAAGCCCAACGCCTCGCTCTTGGTCGGCGCGCCGGAGGCGGTGTCGAGCATCAGCTGGAAGATGCGCCGGCCCATCTCCCCGATGTCGGCGTCGCCGGTCAGGATCGGGCCGCAGTCGATGTCCATGTCCTCGGACAGGCGGCGGTACATCGTCGTGTTGGTGGACAGCTTGATGCACGGCGCCGGCTTGAAGCCGGAGACCGAGCCGCGGCCGGTGGTGAAGCACACCAGATTGCTGCCGCCGGCGATCTGCCCGGTCGCCGAGACGGGATCGTAGCCCGGCGTGTCCATGAAGACGAAGCCCTTGGCGGTCACCGGCTCGGCGTACTTGCAGACCTCCACGAGGTTCGTCGTGCCGCCCTTGGCGACGGCGCCCAGCGACTTCTCCAGGATGGTGGTCAGCCCGCCCTTCTTGTTGCCGGGCGAGGGGTTGTTGTTCATCTCGCCGCCCTGGCGGGCGGTGTACTCCTCCCACCAGCGGATGCGGTCGATGAGCGTCTCGCCGACCTCGCGGCTGACGGCGCGGCGGGTCAGCAGATGCTCGGCCCCGTAGACCTCCGGTGTCTCGGACAGCACGGCGGTGCCGCCGTGCCGTACCAGCAGGTCCACGGCATGACCCAGCGCCGGGTTGGCGGTGATACCCGAATAGCCGTCGGAGCCGCCGCATTGCAGCGCCAGCGTCAGATGGCCGGCCGGCACGGTCTGCCGCTTCACGTCGTTGACCTTGGGCAGCAGCGCCTGGATACGGCGCACGCCCTCGCGCACGGCGGCCGGGGTGCCGCCCAGGTCCTGGATCGACAGGGTATGCAGGGTTTCGCCAACCTCCAGACCCTCGGCCTCGATGAGGCGGTCGATCTGATTGACCTCGCAGCCGAGGCCGATGAGCAGCACGGCGGCGAAGTTGGGGTGACGGGCGTAGCCGGCGATGGTCCGGCGCAGCATGTCGATGGCCTCGCCCTGAGCGCCCATGCCGCAGCCGGAGCCATGCGTCAGCGCCACCACGCCGTCCACGTTGGGAAAATCGGCGAGATCGCGGGCGCGGAACTGGTCGGCGATCATCCGCGCGGCGGTGGCCGAGCAGTTCACCGAGGTCAGCACGCCGATGTAGTTGCGCGTCGCCACCCGGCCATCGGGCCGGACGATGCCCTGGAAGGTGGCACGTTCCGCCTCCGGTACGAAGTCGGTCGGGTGGGCGTCGGCACCGAAGGCGAGGTCGCGGGCGAAGCTCTCGCCCATGCCCAGGTTATGGACGTGGACGTGCTCGCCCGCCTCGATCGGTGCGGAAGCGAAACCGATGACCTGATTGTACTTGCGCACGGGTTTGCCGGCGGTGATGGCCCGCACCGCCACCTTGTGGCCGGCGGGGACGGGTGTCCGGCACACCACGTCCGTTCCGGGCAGCGGCGTGCCCGGCGCCAGATCGACGCCGGCGACAACGACGTCGTCGGCGGGATGCAGCCGGATGGTCAGCGATGCCATGGCGGGCTTCCTTTTCCCAGGGGTCAGAGCTTGTAGGCCTTCTTGGCGAGGTTGTAGGTGAGATCCACCGCCAACTCGCGCGCCTCGTCCTCGTCCAGCCGGTGCTCGGCGACCAGACGGGCGAGGAAGCCGCAGTCGATCCGCCGCGCCACGTCGTGCCGCGCCGGGATCGAGCAGAAGGCGCGGGTGTCGTCGTTGAAGCCCACGGTGTTGTAGAAGCCGGCGGTTTCCGTGACCATTTCGCGGAAGCGGCGCATCCCCTCCGGGCTGTCGTGGAACCACCACGACGGACCCAGGCGCAGCGCGGGGTAATGACCGGCCAGCGGTGCCAGTTCGCGGCTGTAGCTGGTTTCGTCCAGGGTGAAGAGAATGATGGTCAGGTCGCGCTCGTTGCCGAAGCGGTCGAGCAGCGGCTTGAGCGCCCGGACGTACTCGGTCTGGCTCGGGATATCGGCGCCCTTGTCGCGGCCGAATCGCTCGAACACCACGGGATTGTAGTTGCGGAACGAGCCAGGATGGATCTGCATGACCAGCCCGTCGTCCAGGCTCATGCGGGCCATCTCGGTCAGCATCTGGCCCCGGAACAGCTCGGCCTCCGGCGGGGTCAAGGCGCCGCGCAGGACCTTGTCGAACAGCTTGGCCGCCTCGTCCGCGCCCAGGTCGGCCGTCACGGCGGTGGGGTGGCCGTGGTCGGTGGAGGTGGCGCCGGACTCCTTGAAATAGCGCCGGCGGTTCACCAGGGCGGCCAGATAGCCGGTCCAGGTGGTGGTGTTCTCGCCGGTGATGGCGCCCAGCGCCTCGACGTTGGCCTGGAAACCCTCGAACTCCGGATCGACCACCGGATCGGGGCGGAAGGCGGTGATCACCCGGCCCTTCCAGCCGCTGTCGCGGATGGTCTGGTGGTGTTCCAGCGGGTCGAGCGGAGATTCGGTGGTGGCGAGGACTTCGATGTTGAAGCGCTCGAACAGGGCGCGGGGGCGGAACTCCGGCTTGCCCAGGCACGCCTCGATCTGGTCGTAGATGCGGTCGGCGGTGGCGGGGCTCAGACGCTCGGTGACGCCGAACACGGACTCGAATGCGTGCTCAAGCCACAGGCGGGTGGGAGTGCCGCGGAACAGGTGCCAGTGCTGGGCGAGCAGGCGCCAGATGGTGCGGGAGTCGGTTTCGACCGCGCCGCCGTCCCGGCGGGGCACGCCCAGGCTCTCCAGCGGCAGGCCCTGGCTGTAAAGCATGCGGAAGGCGTAGTGGTCGGGCTTGACGAACAGGGTGGCCGGATCGGGGAACGGCTCGTTCCCGGCGAACCACGCCGGATCGGTGTGGCCGTGCGGGCTGAGGATCGGCAGATCGCGCACTTCGGCATACAGCCGGCGCGCGATGGCCCGCTGTATCGGGTCGCTCGGGAAAAGGCGGTCGGGGTGGAGCATTGGCTGTCTCCGAAGGGTCAATCGTGCGGATGGCTAGATATACTAATATATCAGAATGGATTGCAAGCCCCTTCCGTCATGCCGGGCGGCCTTCGTAGCTTTGGAAGTCGGCGGGCCGGGGCTTGTAGCCGTTTGAGAACAATGGCGAGGCGATCAGCATGTCGGCGGTCGCCTCGTTGCAGGCCATGGGAATGTTGTACAGCGTCGCCAGCCGGGTCAGCGCCTTGACGTCCACATCGTGCGGCTGGGCGGTCATGGGGTCCACGAAGAACACCAGCAGATCGATCTCTCCTTGGGTAATCATCGCGCCGATCTGCTGATCGCCACCGAGAGGGCCGCTTTTCAGCGGGGTTACATCAAGCTCCGGGTGTGCGTCCTTGACCCGCCGGCCGGTTGTGCCGGTCGCCCGGAAAGCGTGCCCGGCGAGGAGGTGGAGGTGCGCGCCGATCCACGCGATCAGAGCGCCTTTTCGGGCGTCATGCGCCACGAGAGCGATGCGCTTGCGTTCCATCGCGTTGTTCCTTGCTGGTTTGTCCAGGGCTAAAGGCTATATAATTATACTAGTATATTAATTTTACGTTCAAGCTTGGGGCGGGCACCTCGCCATGGTGTTTGACGCTCGCCAAGGCGCATTAGTATATTAACATTCGCTAAGCATCATCGTGCCAGCAATGGACGGGGCGTTCCCGTCGGGCGGTGGTCCTCCGCCATTCCCGGGAGCCGGTGTTGACAAAAGCTGCACAGACCATGGTTTCGGATACCGAACAGGCCGTTCCCGCCACGCAACCGCTCCGCCGACGCGGCGCGCGCAAGCCGGTCGCGCGGCCGGCTCAGCGGGGCGCCACTGTCGCCGCCAGCATCTATCGCGACCTGCGCAACGACATTCTCTCCCTGCGCCGCAAGCCGGGAGAGGCGATTGCCGAAAAACAGATCGCCGAGGCGTTCGGCGTCAGCCGCACGCCGGTGCGCGAGGCCGTGCTGAAGCTGGCCGACGAGGGGCTGATCGAGATCTTTCCCCAATCCGGCACCTTCGTCTCGCGCATTCCGCTGGGAGCACTGCCCGAGGCGATCACCATCCGCCGGGTTCTCGAAGAGGCGACGGTACGCTATGCCGCCGAACGCGCCACGCGCAGTCAGGTTGCACGGCTGCGCGCCTGTCTCGAACTCCAGCGGGAGATGGAGGCCAAGGGCGACCAGAACGGCTTTCACCACGCGGACGAGGAATTCCATGCGCTGCTCGCCGAAACCGCCGGCTATCCCGGCTTCTGGACTGTCATCCAGCAGGTCAAGGTACAGGTGGATCGCTACCGGCGCCTGACCCTGCCGTTGCGCGGCCGCATGGGCCGGGTGATCGAAGAACACGAGGCCGTGGTAGACGCCATTGCCGGTCGCGATCCCGACCGCGCGGTCAAGGCGCTCACCGCGCACCTCGATGACTTGCAGGTCACCATCGTCGAAGCCCAGAAGGCCAACCCGTTGTACTTCTCGACGTCGGAGGACGAGGCGGGCTGACCGGAGAAGCGTCATTCCTGCGATGCTGCAATGCAGCAATTTCGGCTGTTAGGTCGTGTCTGCTGACCTAATATCCATCTCCTAGGCCCACGCACCAATAAGGGCCGGGAGGGACGCCTTCTCGAACCAGAGGAGGTTTTTCATGAACACCGTATCGATTGCCGCCCAACTGCCTTCCGAAAAAGAACGCCGGGCCATCGAGCGCAGGGCTGAACGTGACCGTGCGCTGTATCTGGCGGCGCTCTGCCGGAAGGCGGTCGGCGTCTTTGTCGGTTCGTTGCGGGATTGAGGGTAAGGCACGGCGCTGGCAAGCGCCGTGCCTTTACGACAGCCAGGCGGTGTGGGCGAGAACCTCGTTGGAACCGCGCCAGATCATGTCCAGGGCGACGTAGGTGATGACAAGAAGGCCGCCCCAGCCGATCCACCGGTGCTTGTGCAGCAGGTGGGCGATCATGTTGGCCACCGCCCCCATCAGCGCCACCGACAGCAACAGGCCGATCACCAGGATGGTCGGGTGATCCTTGGCGGCCCCGGCCACCGCCAGCACATTGTCGAGCGACATCGACACGTCGGCCACCGTGATCTGCCAGACGGCAGCGCCGACCGTCGTGGTCGCCACGGCGGCAACAGCCGCGCCACCCACGCCGGTGCCGGTCGGCGGCACGTCGGGCGCGTCGAGGGCCTCGTCGGGGGCGACCTCGTCCTTGCCGCCGCCGTGCAACTCGCGGAACATCTTCCAGCACACCCACAGCAGCAGCACGCCGCCGGCCAGCGTCAGGCCGATGATGGCAAGCAACTGAGTGGTCAGCAGCGCGAAGAGGATGCGCAGGCCGATGGCCGCGCCGATGCCCCAGAAGATCACCCTGCGGCGCTGTTCCAGCGGCACGCTGGCCGCCGCCATGCCGACCACGATGGCGTTATCGCCGGCCAGCACGAGGTCGATGACGATGACCTGACCGAGGGCCACAAGTTGGGACCAGAGGTCGACGGAATCCATATTCTATCTCCATTGACGCGGGGCAGCCAGGATGCGGCGCCCCGCGAACCTTTACAAATCAGTGCATCAGAAGGCGCGGCAGCCACAGCGAGAACGCCGGCACGTAGGTGACGAGCAGCAGGGACAGGAACAGCGCGCCGTAGAACGGGGTGATGGAGCGCATCACCTCGCCCACCGACACCTCGCCGATGGCGCAGCCGATGAACTGCGTCGTGCCGACCGGCGGCGTGTTCAGGCCCAGCGCGCAGTTGATCAGCATGACGATGCCGAACTGCACCGGGTCCATGCCGTAGTGCATGGCGATGGGCAGGAAGATGGGCGTGCAGATCAGGATCGTGCTCGCCATGTCCATGAAGGTGCCGAGCAGGAACAGGATGATGTTGATCAGCAGGAAGATGACCCAGGGGTTGGTCGATATCTGAGCCAGCAGTTCGCCGGTCAGGTCGGCCACCGAATAGAGGCCCATGATGTACTGGAACATCGTGGACACACCGATCAGCATCAGGACCACGCCGGTGGTTTTCACCGTCTTGGCTGCCGCCTTCACGAAGTTCTCCCACGTCATGGTGCGGTAGACGAAGAAGGTCAGCAGGGTTGCGTAGACCACGGCGATGGACGCCGACTCCGTGGCGGTGAACACGCCGGAGATGATGCCGGTCAGGATGATCACCACGATCAGCAGTCCGGGCAGGGCGGCGGCCAGGGTGCGACCGGCGATTGCCCAGCCCGGGAAGCTGCCGGCCGGATAGCCGCGCTTGACGGCGACCAAGTAGGCGGCGCCCAGGTTACTGACCATCAGCAAAAGGGCCGGCATGATGCCCGCCGCGATCAGCGAACCGATGGATGCCTTGCCGCCCGCCGCCAGCGCGTAGATGATCATGTTGTGGCTGGTGGGCATCAGGGCGCCCACCAGGGCCGCGTGTGTCGTCACATTGACGGCATAGTCGGCATGATAGCCTTCCCGCTTCATCATGGGGATCATCACCGCCCCCATGGCCGACACGTCGGCGACCGGCGAACCGGCCACACCGCCGAACAGCGTGCATGCCACCACGTTGGACATGCCCAGCCCGCCGCGGATGTGGCCGACCATGCTCTTGGCCGCGGCGACGATCTTGTCGGCGACGCCGCCGTGCAGCATCAACTCGCCCGAGAAGATGAAGAAGGGAATGGCAAGGAACGAGAAGACGTTCATCCCCGACATCATCTGCTGGAAGACGACGGCGACGGGCAGCCCCTCGTACAGGATGGTGCACAGGGCCGACAGCCCGATGGCGAAGGCGACGGGAACCCCGAGGACGAGGAAGCCGAAGAAGGTGACGGAGAGAATGGTCAGTTCCATGACGGCTCCACTTCCTCGCCCTTGATCAGGGCGATGATGTGCTCAAGGGAGAACAGCACGATGAGCGCGCCGGAGAGTGCGAGCGGGATGTAGCGCACCGCTTCGGAGACGTGCAGGTTGGGGATGGTGTAGGGGGCGACCGACTGTCCGAGCAGCCAGCCGTTGTAGGCCATGGCGGCCCCGAACAGGGCAACCAGGACGTAGATCACGATTTCCAGCTTATGGCGCGGCCCGTCGGGCAACAGGACGAGCAGTGTCTCCAGCCCGATATGGCCGGCATCGCGCACGCCCACGGCGGCGCCGATCAGCGTGACATACAGGATGAGCACGATGGCCAGGCTTTCCGCCCAGGTGGGGGATTGGTTGAGCACATAGCGGCCGAAAACCTGATAAAATACGACCGCGACGATGGCGAGCAGGCCCACCATCGCGACGCACATGCCAGCGCGGGCCAATGCCAGGTTCACGCGGCTCAGCACACTTGCCGTTTGGGCCGGATACGCGGTGGCCGATTGCATCTCGATGTCCATGATGCTGCCTTCCCGCGGATGACGCGGCGCCGCCGGGATTGGACGGCGCCGCGCACCGCGCCGGTTACTTGGTTTCCTGGATGCGCTTGACGAGGGTCTGGAGCCTCGGCGTGTTCGCGAACTTGTCGTAGACGGGCTTCATCGCGTCGATGAATTCCTGCTTGTTCGCCACTTCGCCGATCTGGACACCGGCCTTGACGACGGTATCCTTCGCCTTCGCCTCGCGCTCATCCCAGAGCTTGCGCATGTGCGCCACCGACTCCTTCGCCGCCTGACGGATCAGCGTCTGGTCATCCTTGGACAGCCGGTCCCAGATCGGCTTGGAGAACAGAAGCACCTCGGGCGCCATGGAGTGCTGGGTCAGCGAGTAGAACTTGGCCGCCTCGAAATGGCGGGAGGACTCGTAGGACGGGTAGTTGTTCTCGGCGGCATCGACGATACCGGTCTTCAGCGCGGTATAGACCTCGCCGTAGGGCATCGGCGTCGGGCTGGCGCCCAGCGCCTGGACCATGGCGACCGTCAGGTCGGACTGCTGGACGCGAATCTTGGCGCCCTTCAGGTCGGCGAGCGTCTTGACCGGCTTGTCGACCGTGTAGATGGAGCGCGCACCGCTATCGTAGAACGCCAGACCCACCAGCCCCTGGGACTCCATGGCGGCCAGAATCTCGTCGCCGATGGGACCGTCGAGGACGGTGCGCATGTGTTCGGTGGAGCGGAAGATGAACGGCAGGGAGATCACCAACGTCTCCGGCACCACATTGTTCAGCGGCGTCACGTTGGTGCGCATCATGTCGAGACCGCCGAGTTTCAGTTGCTCGATGGTGTCGCGCTCGTTGCCGAGCGCGCCGTTCGGGAAGACCTTGACGCCCAGCTTGCCGTTGGAGCGCGCCGCCAACAGCTTGCCCATTTCCTTGACCGCCTCGACGGTCGGGTAGTCGGCCGGATGGATATCCGCCGAGCGGAAATCGCGCGCTGCCACCGGGGAAGCGAGAAATGCGCCGACGGCGCAGGCTGCAAGCAGGGCGTTGCGGATCGATCGCAAAGACGTCTTCATGGGAAATCCTCCTGTTGGGCTCGGGTAGCGCCGTGCGGCGCGGTTCCTCCGCGCTGTCGGGGCTGTGTCGGTTTATGGCGGGTGGCTATGCCAGGAAGTCCTCGCGCGGCGGTGTGAAAACATCGAGCAGAACACCGGGCTCGACGGCGACCACTCCATGCAAAACGTTGGGTGGCACGATGTAGCCGTCCCCGGCCGCCAGCCGCCGGGTGCGGTCCTCGATGGTGACGTCGAAGACGCCGCTCTCCACTACCGCGCACTGGTGGTGCGGGTGGCGGTGCGGCGCGCCGACGGCACCCGCCTCGAAGGCGACGCGCGTCATCATCATGGTGGCGTTGTAACCGAGGATCTTGCGGCGGATGCCGCCGCCCAGCACCTCCCACGCGCCCGCGTCGTCCTTGATGAAGGCGTCGGTGCTCATGGTTCGCGCTCCTTTCAGCGGACCAGCCAGCCGCCGTCCACCGGCAGGATGGCGCCGTGGACGTAGTCGGAGGCGTCGGACGCCAGGAACACCGCCGGCCCACCCAGGTCGGACGGCTTGCTCCACCGCCCGGCGGGGATGCGGCCGAGGATCTCGGTGTTGCGCTTCTCGTCGGCGCGCAGCGCCGCGGTGTTGTTGGTGGCGACGTAGCCCGGGGCGATGGCGTTGACGTTGATGCCCTTGGCGGCCCACTCGCACGCCAAGAGGCGCGTGATGCCGGCCACACCGCTTTTCGCGGCAGTGTAGGAGGGCACGCGGATGCCGCCCTGGAAGGACAGCATGGAGGCGATGTTGATGATTTTACCCTTACGTCCTTCGCCGATGGCGTAGCGGCCGAAGGCTTGGCACAGGAAGAACACCGACTTCAGGTTCACGTCCATCACCGCGTCCCAGTCGGCCTCGGTGAAGTCCAGCGCGTCGGCGCGGCGGATGACGCCGGCGTTGTTGACCAGGATGTCGAGATGGCCCAGCCACCCCACCGCCTCGTCGACGATGCGCCCCACCGGCTCGATGGCGGAGAGATCGGCGATGATGGCGTGAAAGCGGCGGCCGGTGTCCTCGACGAGGCGACGGGTTTCGATCGGTGGCGTGCGCCCCGCCACGGCGACGTCGGCACCGGCTTGCGCCAGGGCTGCGGCGATGGCTTGGCCGATGCCGGTGTTGGCCCCGGTGACAAGCGCCACACGGCCGCTGAGGTCGAAGGGGTGGGACATCGCCGGGTCCTTAGTGCAGGGTCTCCATGGACACCGGGTCCATGTCGGTGAAATCCTGGTTGTCGCCGCCCATCGCCCAGATGAAGCTGTAGCTGGCGGTGCCCACGCCGCTGTGGATCGACCAGGGCGGCGAAATCATCGCCTGCTCGTTGGCAACCACGATGTGCCGGGTTTCCTGCGGCTCGCCCATCAGGTGGAAGACGCGGGCGCTGTCGGGAAGATCAAAATAGAAATAGACCTCGCAACGCCGGTCATGCGTGTGGCACGGCATGGTGTTCCACATGTTGTTTGGCTTTAACACGGTCATGCCGAGCACGAGTTGCGCGGTGCTGCAGACATCGGGATGGATCAGTTGGAAGATCGTCCGTTCGTTGGACGTCGCCGGATCACCCAGATGCACCTGTTTCGCCTGCGCGGCGGAGATTTTCATGGTTTCGAAACGTGCGTGTGCCGGTGTGCTGTTCAGGTAAAACTTGGAGGGCTGCTGGCGGTCGAAGCTTTCGAAGCGGACATCCTCGCTGCCCATGGGGACATACAGGCAATCGCGCGGGCTCAGCTCGCACGCCACCCCATCCACCGTCACGCGTCCGGCGCCGCCGACGTTAACGATGCCCAACTCGCGGCGATCCAGGAAATTCTTCGAACCGATGGCCTTGGCGGACTCAAGCTTCAGTGGCCCGGCAACCGGCATGGCGCCGCCCACCACGAAGCGGTCAACATGGCTGTAGGTGAGGACGATATCGTCGGCCTCGAACAACGAAGGAACAAGGAAGTGGTCGCGCAGCGCCTTCGTGTCAAACCCTCGGACGGCATCGGAATGGGATGCGTGCCGAACGGTGATTTTCATGGAAAACCTCACATGTCTGTCGGCTGCGGATATGCCATCGCAAGGTGTGGGAGAAACCCGCTGCATCGCCCGGGCGATAACATATTAGTATACTAGTTCCGAGGCAAGGCAAATCCGAAGCGCTCTCCAAGCGCCCGCCCGAAGGCCGGATTTTGTCCCCTCTGTGCCAAGAGGGATAACTCCAACAGTCATGGGATGGGGGCCATTCGGCTTGACGAGCGGCGGGCGCCGGACGTTTTCCGAGCGTGGTTTCCGCCGTCAGGGTTTGAGGGCCTGTTTGCAGAGGGGCGAGCCTCCGGGCTGTGGCTCGGATAGCACCCTTTGAGATGTGCGGGAGGGAGTGCCCGGTGGGTGGGGATCTCCGAACGGCGATCCCTTGGTGGTCCGCCAAACACCACCGGGCAGGTTTGAGATGGGCTCCGCCGTTGCCAAAGCCAAGACGTGTCCGGCATCGTGGAGCGCTTGGGAAA
>DASPMK010000083.1:0-3182 GCA_035627075.1 Azospirillaceae bacterium | reverse complement strand
GAACTCGCGCGCCAGGTCGTCGAGCTTCTCCGTCACCACGCCCGGAACGACGTGGGGCGTGAGCATATCGAGGCACTCGGCCGCCAGCCGGCCGGCGCGGCGCATGCCCTCGAAGTCCTCGGGGCCATGGATGCGGATGCGGCCGGCTTCGGGATCGTCGTGCGCGGCGGTCTTGCTTCGGGTCATGGGCGCTGGATCGGTATCGGAAAGTGGAAAGGGGCTAAAGCCGTCAGGCCGTCGCCGGCGGGTGGATCGGCAATGGCCGGTCCAGGTCTATGCCTTCGGGGCTCAGCGTGCAAGCGTAGCAAAAAGCCTCTACCCCGGCGGCTTTGGCTACCGTCAGCCCTCGGGCATAGGCCGGATCGATGTCCTCGGCAATGCGGAAGTGGTCACAATCGGTCCGCTGGACAAGATACAACATCACCGCGCGGTGGCCATCGGCGACCTGGGCGGCCAGTTCCTCCAGGTGCTTGGCCCCCCGCGCGGTGGGGCAGTCGGGGAACTCGGCGGCGCGGCCGTTGTGGACGTGGGGGCGGCGCAGATGGACGTTCTTGACCTCGACGAAGGTCCGCCGGCCGTCCGCCTCCTCCAGCAGGATGTCGATGCGGGAGTTCCTGCCGTACTTCACCTCGCGCCGCAGCCGGGCGGTGCCGCCCAACTCGGGGATGCGGCCGGCGGTGATGGCCTCGGCCACCAGGGCATTGGGATGCATGGTGTTGACGCCGACCAGCACGCCGTCGGCGCGCACCATCTCCAGGGTATGGGCCAGCTTGCGTTTAGGGTTGTCGGAGAGCGACAGCCATGCCTCCAGCCCGTCGCCGTCCAGCCCCAGCATGGCGCCGGAATTGGGGACATGGGCGGTAACCGTCTGGCCGCCGTCCAACTCGACGTCGGCCAGGAACCGCTTGTAGCGCCGGATCAGCCGACCGCGCAGAAGGGGGAAGGTAAAATGCATGGGCGAAAAGGTTAGCGGGCAAGTCAGGTATGCGCAAGGACGTGGCCCTCCACCGGCAGGGCAATCGCATTTGCCCGAGTATGGATCGGGCGAAGTCGTTGGACTGAACCGCGCCGGGTTTTTCGGAGGCCGGTTTGGTTGATGGTGTGGACGACCGCTGCCCACATGAGCTTTGTCCGCCGTCGGCTCCGGCGCGATGCGGTGGAGAGCTTTTTCCGGGAACTGCCTCCCTGCCTGGTCGGTATGGAGGCGTGCGGCACGGCAAGAAGAACGCCGCGACCGATGCAGCCGCCATCGCCGAAGCCGTGACACGGCCGCACATGGCCTTCGTTCCGGTCAAGGGTGTGGAGCAGCAATGGGGCCTCCGGGAAACCCGGCGCGGTTCAGCTCAGTTCACTGTTGATGACGCCGTTTCGCTGCTAAATTGCGGCGACAATAATTCAAGGCATGCACGCAATGCGGAAAGCCCTTTTCACTCCGATCACCGTCCTCTTTGTCGTGATCGTGTCGCTGGCGTTGGGGGAAGCCATGGTGCGCGTGCTTGCGCCACAAGACATGCTCGGGTCCTGGAGCGTCTATGGCCCCCGTGGGCTGCTGGTCAACACGCCCTACGGGACCGGTCGCCATCGGCTGGGTCAACGAGAGGTGGAGTATCACTTCAACAGCCTGCACCAACGAGGAACGGTGGAGCCGCGATCGGATGCAGCGCGCGTTCTGGTTCTGGGCGATTCCTTCACCTTCGGCTGGCTCCTCCAGGAGAACGACACCTATGTGGCGCAATTGCAGCGGGCCACGGATGCGGCCGTGGGGGGCGGGCGCATCCAGTTCCTGAATGCCGGGACCGGGGGCTGGGGCACCGCCGACATGCTGGCGTACCTGGAAGCCCTGGGGTCACGCATCCGTCCGGCGATGGTGCTCGTTTTCGTGAACTTTGACGACTTCAACCGCGCGCTGATCCGCGGCCTCTACCGCCTCGGCGATTCGGGCGGGCTGGACGCGCTCGACCTGTCGGCGAATCGCTCCACGCTGAAGATCCTGCTGGAAGGGACTCCGGGATACGGCTGGCTGCGCGATCATTCCCAGCTATTCCAGCTGATCCGGAATCTGGCCGTTTCCAAGGGTGCGGTGGTACGGTTCATCCCCGCCGAACAGCCACCCGACGACCTCTACAACGATCCGCGCCTGCGTGCGCTGGCCAGCGCCCTGTTCGGGCGGATGGAGCAATGGTGCGCCGACAACGGGGCGCGGCTTGTGGTGACCACCACCGGCTGGCCGACGGTGAACTATCCCTGGCTGGCCGAAACCCTTGAGGCCTTGTCCATCGACCATGTCGATCTCGCCCCGGCGGTGGCCGGCATCCTCGGCAACGACCTCGATGCGTATATCATCGCAGGCGACGGCCATCCCAACGAGAAGGGAGCGGCGCTGATCGCGGCAGCGGCCTGGGTGGAGCTGCGCAACCGCATCGAGGCGCTGGCACAATGAATGAATAATCGGCGCGGTGCTCAATCCAGCTCGAAGGCGCTCGTGTAATCGAGTTTGAGGGTCGGGTCCTGATCCTCCTTGCGCAGGAAGCAGTTGCCGACCACGAGAACCTCGATATCGGAGCCCATGAAGCAGCGAAACGCGTCTTCCGGCGCGCACACAATGGGCTCGCCGCGAACGTTGAAGCTGGTGTTGACCAGCACCGGACAGCCGGTGCGAACCTTGAACCCTGTCAGCAGGGCATGGAAGCGAGGGTTGGTGTCGGCGTGAACCGTCTGGATGCGCGCCGAGTGATCGACATGGGTCACCGCGGGGATGTCGGAACGCGGCACGTTGAGCTTGTCAATGCCGAACAGTGCCTCCTCCTCGGGCGTCATCGCGCGACGACGGTGGCCGACCACATCGGCGACCAGCAGCATGTACGGGCTATCGGTATCGATCTCGAACCAATCGGTGACGTCCTCGCGCAGCACCGCCGGTGCGAACGGCCGGAAGCTTTCGCGGAACTTGACCCGCAGGTTCAGGGTCTTCTGCATCGTCGGGCTGCGCGGGTCGCCCAGAATCGAACGCCCGCCCAGCGCGCGCGGCCCGAACTCCATCCGCCCCTGGAACCAGCCGACCGCCCGCTCCGCCACCAGCGCATCGACAGTGCGTCCGATCACCTCCTCGTCGGAGAGCACCTCGAACACCCCGCCTTGGGCACGCAGGCGCCGCTCGATCTCGTCCTGCGCAAACGACGGCC
>DASPMK010000082.1:0-3547 GCA_035627075.1 Azospirillaceae bacterium | reverse complement strand
GGCTCAAGGCATCTGCGCCAGCACGCGCAGCACGGTCCAGCGCGCGGTGAAGGCGGCCAGCCCCACCGCCGCCAGCGGCACCAGCCCAAGCGCCGCCCATTGCAGCGGCGCCAGCGAGAAGGTGGGCAGAAGGCCGGCATCGACCTGGCCGGCGGCGGTGGTGATGGCGAGCAGGGTCGCCAGCGCCAGCGTGGTCCCCGCTCCGCCGCCGCGCGCCGCCAGCGTCAGCACATGATGCTGGAACTGATCGGCGACATAGGCGTCGGTGGCGCCCATCAGGTGCAGCAGTTCCACCACCTTGGCATGGATGGCGAGGCCGGTGCGCACGGTGAAGACCACGGCGACCACGGCGGCCGATCCCACCAGCAGCACCACCGCCGCCGCCGCCGCCTGCATGGTGCCGGCCATGCGCAGGAGATGGCCCAGCCACGCGGCGTGGTCGTCCAGCGTGGCGCCGGGCACGGCCTGGGCGACGCGGGCCGCCAGCGCCGGCACGTCCACCGTCACCCCGTGCGTCAGCTTCACGTCGATCAGCGCCGGCATCGGCAGATCGGCGGGCATCCGCGCGCCCAGCCATGGTTCCAGCAGATACCCCATGTCCTCGGGGGTCAGGGAGGCGGCCGACTCCACGCCGGGCACGGACTTCAGCAGCACCACGGCGGCATCGACCCGCTGACTCATCGGCACTCCCGCCAGCGGCATCACCTGCACCGTCAGGGTGTCGGCCAGCCCCTTGTCCCAACGGTCGGCCATGCCGGCCAGCACCAGAGCACCGGCCAGCGCCAGCGAGGCGAGATAGACCATCAACGCGATGATCCAGGCGAGGAAGCGCCCGGTGGCGTCGGTGGCGAGCGGCAGGTCCAGGCGTCGGGAGAAGATCATGCCCGCCTCACGCGCGTCGGGAGGGAGGTGCCTGACGCGGCACCACATGCAGGATACCGCCGTCCAGGTGCAGCCGGGGGTGGCCGAACTGATGGATCAGCGCCTCGTTGTGGGTGGCGATCACCACGGTGGTGCCGAGCTTGTGCAGTTCCTCGAACAGGTAGAGAAGCCGCATGCCCATCACGTCGTCGACATTGCCGGTGGGCTCGTCGGCGAGCAGCAGGCGCGGCCGGTTGATGACCGAGCGGGCGATGGCGATGCGCTGTTGCATGCCGCCCGACAGGGTGGAGGGCTTGGCGTGCAGGAAGTTGCCCAGCCCCACCCAGCGCAGGATTTCGGTGACGTATTCCTGGGTTTCGTCCTCGTCCGCCCCGGACATGCGCAACGGCAGCGCCACATTGTCGAGCGCCGACAGGTTGTCGAGCAGGCGGAAATCCTGGAACACCACGCCGATCTGGCGGCGCAACGCCGGAAGCTGGTCGCGCCCCAGCCGCGCCACGTCGTGGCCGAAGATGCTCATCAGCCCGCGCGACGGCCGTTGCGCCAGGTACATCAGGCGCAGCAGCGACGACTTGCCGGCGCCCGAAGGGCCGGTGAGAAAGTGGAACGACCCCGGCTGCAGGGTGAAGGTGACGTCGCGCAGCACCTCCGGTCCGGAGCCGTAGCGAAGGCCGACATTCTCGAAACGGATCACGCGGTCCCCAGTTTCCTTCGGCGGGGGTCGGCCGTCAGAGGCCGATCCGCCCGCAGTGTCAACATATACCCCGAGCGTTCGGCGAAACGCTACTGGCTCGCATGTGCTTTTGGCGAGGCCTTCACCTTGCCATGGATGCCGGTAATTCCTATAAGACAAGCGGTGAATTATACCCGACGCCCCCATCGATGATCCTCACCTGCCCGGAGTGCTCGACGCGCTATACGGTGGATGCCGCCTCCCTCGGTCCTGGAGGGCGGGCGGTCCGCTGCACGCGTTGCCGCCATGTATGGCACCAACTGCCGCCCCTCGACGCGCCCCACCCGGTGTTCCTGGACGAACCGGATGTCGAGTCGGTGTTCGATGCCGCCGATGATTTCGATGTGGGCTTCGGCGACGACCGCCACCCCGACCTCGTGTCGATGGAGCCCATCCGCTCCGAGGTGCCGGTGACGTGGCTGGAGCCGTCGATCATCATACGCTGGCTGGCGCTGATCGTGGTGGTCGGCGGGATTGTCGCCGGCGGCTGGTTCGGGCGCCCCCAGGTGGTGGCGCTGTGGCCGGCGGCGGCCATGTTCTACGCCGAGATCGGCATGCCGGTGCCGATACCGGGCCAGGGACTCGAACTCCAGAACGTGCGGTCCGAGCAGAAGATCGAGGGTGGGACCATCGTGCTGATGGTCGAGGGGCAGGTGACCAATGTCTCCGATGCCCCGCGCGAGGTGCCGCCGGTCAAGCTGGTATCGATGACGCCGGACCACGCGCCCGTCCGCACCTGGGTGGTTCCGGTCGAGCCGGCGCTGCTGGGGCCGGGCGAATCGGTCAGGTTCCAGCACGTCCAGCCCGACCCCGGCCCCGTCGCCGAGGTCGCCGTCACCTTTGAAGGGGCCTGAGTTTTACGTGCCGATGGCGGCGAGAAGGCCGCCGGAGGCGGCTTGGGTCGGGGTGGGGGTAAGGGCGGCGCCGGAAGTCAGCGGCCGGGCGGCGGCCTGATCGAGCAGCCCCGCCATGGTCCGCGCCCGGCTGGTGGCGGCCCGGCTGGTCGTGGACGGCGTGTAGGAGCGGACGGCCATGCCATAGGTGCCGGTACCGCCCTTCACCGAGGATGAGGCGGCCAGATAATGGTATCCTGTGTAGCTTGCCCGGAAGATCAGCCCGGAATCCAGGGAGCCGCCGGCGTCGTCGTTGTCGGCGACGCGCACGCCTTGCCGGTTGAACACCTGCAAGAACGGATCATGAAGCGTGTAGCCCACCAGGACCACCGAATAGCGGCGGCCGGACTGGAGGTTGATGCGCAGCCAGTCGCGGTCGTCGACGGTGTCGATGGTGCCGGTCTTGACGCCGGTCAGGCCGATGCGGCCGGTGGTGCGGGTGTTCGCGGACCAGATGTCGGGCATGGACGCCAGCCGCCCCTGGGGGCGGTCTCCTTCCAATTGGAATTGAACACCCCTATTGAACGTTTATAGGGGCGGAAACATTCCAGTCGGCCCCAGCGTCCTGGTATGTTTCGAAGCTTTCATTTTCTCCTGGAGAAGACCACATGTCCATCCGTCGCGGCGCATCATCCCTCCTGACGGCCCGGGCCGCGCGGGTCCTGGCCCTGTCCGCCGCCCTTCTTGTCTCCGCCTGCATGGCTACCGAGGATGGCTATGAGGACGACTATTACAGCGGCTCGCCCTACGGCCGGGGAGTGCCCAGCCACGATCACGGGGGGTATGGTGGCGGCCACGGATCGCACTACGAACGCGACTGGTGGGCGCTGGAGCGCCGCGAACGCGAGATCTGGCAACGCCAGCGTGATTTGGACTCCCAGCGCCAGCGCACGGGCATGCGGGAGGACGAGGTGCGCCGGCAGCAGGAGGAACTGCGGCGCCAGCGGGAAACCGTGGCCCGCGAACGTGAGCAACTGCGTCAGCGGGAGACGATCATCGGCCAGCAGGAGGCGATTCGCAACCGGCCGCCGAAGGTGAC
>DASPMK010000081.1:0-3021 GCA_035627075.1 Azospirillaceae bacterium | reverse complement strand
GTTGTCGACCTCGTGAACGTCGGTCTTGGAAACGATGTCGAACGACGGCATGGGGCAGGCTCCTTGGCTTGAAAAACGGGTGGCAGGCTAGCACGCGACCGCCGTTGCGTCAGCCCCCGCCCTTATCCCGGCGCCCCCTGGAGGAACTCGTCTTCAGCCATCAAGCGCCGGCCGCGCGCCTGTCGGTATTAGCCCATCGCCTCGGCGAAGTGACACGCCACGGCCCGCCCATCCACCTCGCGCAACGGCGGCGCCTCCGCCACGCACCGCTCCTGGGCGTAGGGGCAGCGGGTGTGGAAGGCACAACCCTTGGGCGGGTTCAGAGGCGACGGCAGGTCCCCCTTGGGCAGCACACGCTCACCGCGGTGGGTCGGGTCCACCTTGGGCGTGGCGGCCAGCAGGATGCGGGTATAGGGGTGACGCGGCCGGGCGAAGAGGGTCTCCTTCGGTCCCTGCTCCACCGGGCGGCCGAGGTACATCACCAGCACCTCGTCGGCGATGTGGCGCACCACGCCCAGGTCGTGGCTGATGAACAGGTAGGCGAGATTGAACTCCTCCTGCAAATCCATCATCAGATTCAAAACCTGCGCCTGGATCGACACATCGAGCGCCGACACCGGCTCGTCGGCCACCACCACCTCCGGGTTCAGCATCAAGGCCCGCGCGATGGCGATGCGCTGGCGCTGGCCGCCGGAGAACATGTGCGGGTAGCGGTCGATCTGGTCGCGGCGCAGGCCGACCTTGGCCATCATCGCCAGCGCCCGCTCGCGCCGCTCGCGGGCGTTGAGGCCGGTGTTGATCACCAACGGTTCGGCCAGGATAGCGCCCACCGTCTTGCGCGGGTTCAGCGAGGCGTACGGGTTCTGGAACACCATCTGCACCGTGCGGCGCAGCGCCTTGCGCTCCTCGCGCGCCAGCGTGACGGGATCACGCCCGGAAAACCGCAGGTAGCCCGAGGTCGGTTCCTCGACCAGAGCGACCGCCCGCGCCACCGTCGATTTGCCGGAACCGGATTCACCCACCACGGCCAGGGTGCGGCCGGCGGCCAGCCGAAACGAGATGCCGTCCACCGCCTTCACCGTGGCAGGCGGGCGGAACAGGCCACGGCGGACCTGATAGTGCTTGGCGAGGTTCTGGACTTCCAGAACGGGCGCGTCGGCGCTCATGCCGCCTTCTCCTCGACCGGCCCCAGCGGATAGAAGCAGCGCGCCTGTCCCGTCGCATCGGGAAACAGCGGTGGCCGCTCGGCACGGCATTTGTCCTGGGCGCGCGGGCAGCGGGGGTTGAACAGGCAGCCGTGCGGCCGGTCGGATATACCGGGCACCACACCGGGAATGGTCGGCAGGCGGCGGCCAATGGCCCGCTCCGGCAAAGCATCCAGCAGCGCCCCGGTGTAGGGATGGCGCGGCTGGGCGAACAGGGCCGCCGCCGGCCGCTCCTCCACCTTCTGCCCGGCGTACATCACCACCACCTTGTGCGCCGTCTCCGCCACCACGCCCATGTCGTGGGTGATGAGGATCAGCGCCATGCCGCGCTCGCGCTGGAGGCGAATCAGCAAGTCCAGGATCTGCTTCTGGATGGTGACGTCCAGCGCCGTCGTCGGCTCGTCGGCGATCAGCAGGCGCGGGTTGCAGGCGATCGCCATGGCGATCATCACCCGCTGATTCATGCCGCCCGACAACTGATGGGGAAAGGCGCCGAGCCGGCTTTCCGGGGCGGGAATGCCCACCTGCTCCAGCAGTTCGATGGCGCGGCGGCGGCGCTCGGTGCGCGAGCCGCTCTCATGGACCTTCAGCGTTTCCATAATCTGCCAGCCCACCGTAAAACACGGGTTGAGGCTGGTCATCGGCTCCTGGAACACCATCGCCACGTCCTTGCCGGTCAATTGCCGGCGCTGGCGGCGCGACAAGGTCAGCAGATCGCGCCCGCCAAACGACAGCCGATCGGCGGCCACCCGGCCCGGCGACGGGATCAGCCCCATCACGGCAAGCGAGGTCACGGACTTACCGGAGCCGGACTCGCCGACGATGCCCACCACCTCCCCCTCCTCCACGGAAAGGTCGAGGCTGTCGACCGCGCGGAAAGCGCCGGCGCGGGTGGGGAACTCGACGGACAGATTGCGAATGTCGAGCAGAGCCATGGGTCAACGCTTGAGCTTCGGGTCGAAGGCGTCGCGCAGGCCGTCACCCAGCAGGTTGAAGGCCAGCACGGTGATGAGGATGGCAAGGCCCGGATAAGTGACCACCCAGGAAGCGCGCTGCAAGAACTGCAACGACGACGCCAGCATGGTGCCCCATTCCGGCGTCGGCGGCTGGGCGCCCAGTCCCAGGAAGCCCAGGGCGGCGGCGTCCAGGATGGCGGAGGAGAAGCCCAGCGTCGCCTGCACGATCAGCGGCGCCGTGCAGTTGGGCAGTACCACCACCAGCATCAGCCGCCACGGCCCGGCCCCGGCAACGCGGGACGCCGTCACATAGTCTTTCGGAAGTTCGCCCAGCACGGCAGCGCGGGTCAGCCGCGCGTAGTGCGGCACCACCGTCACCGATACGGCGATCATGGCGTTGAACAGTCCCGGCCCCAGGATGGCGGCAATGACGATGGCCAGCAGCAAGGAGGGCAGCGACAGCAGGATGTCCATGAAGCGCATGACGGCGCTGTCGACCCAGCCACCGAAAAAGCCGGCGAACAGCCCCAGCGCCGCCCCGGCCACCAGCGACAGGGTCACCACGATGAAGCCGATCAGCAGCGACAGCCGCGTGCCGTGGATGATGCGCGAGAGCATATCGCGGCCGATGTCGTCGGTCCCCAGCGGGAAGAGCCATGAGCCCCCCTCGGCCCAGGCCGGCGGCTGAAGGATATGGCCGCGGAACTGCTCGATGGGATCGTGCGGCGCCACCACTTCGGCGAACACCGCCACCAGGGTGATCAGCACGATCACCACCAGCCCCAACAACGCCCCGCGGTTGCGGCTGAAGGAATGCCAGAACTCGCGCCCCGGGCTGGATGAAGCCGCGGACAGCGAAA
>DASPMK010000080.1:0-9135 GCA_035627075.1 Azospirillaceae bacterium | reverse complement strand
GCGGTATCGTCCGGCAGGTCTACCCGGAAATGACGGGCGGCCAAGTCGTCGCCGACGCGACGGTTTCCGGGCTGGGCGACTTCTTCGTCGGTGAGCGTGTCCGGGTCTACATCGCCACCGGAACCCGCGAGGCGGTGGTGATCCCCGCCGGCTACGTTTTCCGCCGCTTCGGTACCGATTTCGTCCGCCTTGCCGACGGCAGCGAGGTTCCGGTGCAGGTCGGCGGCCCGATCCCGGCGGTCGGGAACGATCCGGGCGGCCTGGAGATTTTGTCCGGGGTGAAGCCGGGTGACATCCTCGTCAGGCCGGAGGGCGCGTGATGAACCTCGGCATCTCCGGGCGCCTGACGCAAACCTTCATCCGTTCGCCCCTGACCCCGCTGCTGCTGCTGGCGGCCATCGTGGTCGGCACGGTCGCCGTCCTGTCCCTGGCGCGGGAGGAGGAGCCGCAGATCAGCGTGCCCATGGTCGATATCCTGGTCAGGGCCGATGGGCTGAAGGCCGAGGATGCCGTCGAACTGGTGACCAAGCCCCTGGAGGAGGTGGTCAAGGGCATCGACGGGGTCGAGCACACCTACAGCCAGACCCTGGACGATCAGGTGGTGGCCACCGCCCGGTTCCGTGTCGGCACGCCATCGGATGACGCCATCCTGCGCGTTCACGAGAAGGTACGGGCCAACTTGAACCGCATTCCGCTCGGCATTCCCGAACCGCTGATCGTCGGTCGCGGCATTAACGATGTGGCGATCCTGACGCTGACGCTGTCGCCGAAGCCCGAGGCAGCCGGGCGCTGGAACGACAACGCCCTGTACAACGTCGCCGACGAACTCCTCGCCCAGCTGGTGCCGGTGGAGGACGTCGGCCTCGCCTATATCGTCGGCGGACGCCCGGACCAGATTCGTGTCGAGCCCGACCCGGAGCGGCTGGCGCTCTACGGCGTGACGCTCAACCAGTTGGTCGAGAAGGTTAGGAACGCCAACCGCTCCTTCATCGTCGGGCAGGTCCGCGATCGCGGCGGCAGCCTGCCGGTGGTCGCCGGACAGACGCTCCAGGGCACCGCCGACATCGGCCTGCTGCTGGTGACCGCGCACGACGGGCGGCCGGTCTACGTCAAGGACGTGGCGAGCGTGGTGATCGGCGCGCGACCCGATGAAAGCCGGGCGTGGCACATGGTGCCCGACGGCAAGGGCGGTCTGGTCCGTGTGCCGGCGGTCACGCTCGCCATCGCCAAGCGCGCGGGCGCCAACGCCGTCACCATCGCCGAACGCGTGCTCGACCGGGTCCGCGCCATCGAGGCCGGGTCGTTGCCGAAGGACCTGACGGTCACGGTCACCCGCGACTATGGCGAGACGGCGAACGAGAAGGCCAATGAACTTCTGTTCCATCTCGCGCTGGCGACGGTATCGATCGTCGCTCTGATCGTGCTGGCCATCGGCTGGCGCGAGGGCGTGGTGACGCTCATCATCATCCCGACAACGATCCTGCTGACGCTGTTCGCCTCGTGGCTGATGGGGTACACCATCAACCGCGTCAGTCTGTTCGCGCTGATCTTCTCCATCGGCATCCTGGTGGACGACGCCATCGTCGTGGTCGAGAACATCGACCGCCATTGGTCGATGCGGGATGGCCGATCCAAGGTCCAGGCCGCCATCGAGGCGGTCGCGGAGGTTGGCAATCCGACCATCGTCGCCACCTTGACGGTGATCGTCGTGCTGTTGCCGATGCTGTTCGTGTCCGGCCTGATGGGGCCGTACATGAGCCCGATTCCGGCCAACGCCTCGGCCGCCATGATCTTCAGCTTCTTCGTCGCCATGGTGCTTACCCCCTGGCTGATGGTGAAGCTGCGGTCCGGCGACGGATCGGCGCATGGCGGAGGGCACGACCACGACGCCCAAGGCGGCCGGCTCGGGCGCGCGTATCTGGCGATCGCCCGCCCCTTGGTCCGCTCCCGGCGGACGGCGTGGATTTTCCTGCTCGCGGTCGGCGCGGCGACGCTGGCGTCGACGGCGGCCTTCTATACACGGGACGTCACGGTCAAGCTGCTGCCGTTCGACAACAAGTCCGAACTCCAGGTCGTCGTCGATCTGCCCCGAGGAGCCTCGCCCGAGGACACCGGGAAGGTGCTCCTGGCGGCGGCCGACAGGCTGGCCGACCTGCCGGAACTCGTGAACGTCCAGGCGTACGCCGGAGCGGCGTCGCCGTTCAATTTCAATGGGCTGGTCCGTCACTCTTATCTGCGCAATCAGCCCGGGCAGGGAGACCTTCAAGTCAATCTGGCGCCCAAGGCGGCGCGGGATCGCGCCAGCCACGCCATCGCGCTCGACATCCGCGAGCGTCTGAAGGACCTGCCGGTTGCGCGGGGGACATCGGTGAAGGTGGTGGAGGTGCCGCCCGGCCCGCCCGTGTTGTCGACGCTGCTGGTCGAGGTCTATGGCCCCGATGGGGATGCCCGCCGCAAGGCGGCGCGTCTGGTCGAGGACGTGTTCCGTCAGGTCGACTTCATCGTCGACGTGGATAACGGCTTCCGGGAACCCGGCGAACGGCTGCGCTTTGCGCTCGACCATGAAAGCCTGGAGTTCCACGGCGTGGAGGAGCAGGCGGTTTACGACACGCTCCAGGCTCTCGTGGGTGGCGTGCCGGTGGGCTATTCGCACCGTGGCGCGGGGCGCAACCCGATCGAGATCGCGGTTCGTCTGCCCAAGTCCGGCCTGTTCCTGTCCGAGCGTATCCTCGCCACCCCGGTGCCCGGCGCGCGCGGCACGGTGGAACTGGGCGATCTCGTCACCATGAAGCGGGAGCCCGCCTCCTACCCGATCTTCCGCCGCAACGGCCGCTTCGCCGAGATGGTCACCGCCGAACTCGCCGGACGGTACGAGGCACCGATCTATGGTATGCTGGCGGTTCAGGACCGTCTGGCCGTGGTCGACTGGAAGGCCGCCGGATTCGCCGGCGGCCCGGAAATTCTGCTGCACGGACAGCCCGACGATCAGAGTGCGCCCAAGCTGCTGTGGGAAGGCGAGTGGGAGATTACCTACGTGACCTTCCGGGACATGGGGGCGGCCTTCGCCGTGGCGATCCTGGGCATCTACCTGCTGGTCGTCGGCCAGTTCGGCAGCTTCAAGCTGCCGCTGGTGATCCTGGTGCCGGTGCCGCTGACGCTGATCGGCATCGTGATCGGCCATTGGCTGTTCGGCGCCGCCTTCACCGCCGCCTCCATGATCGGCTTCATCGCGTTGGCGGGCATCATCGTGCGCAACTCCATCCTGCTGGTCGACTTCATCCGCCATCGCCAGGACGGCGTGACGCCGTTGCGTCAGGTGGTGCTGGAGGCCGGGGCGATCCGCTTCAAGCCGATCCTGCTGACCGCCGTGGCGGCGATGATCGGCGCGGCTTTCATTCTGACCGACCCGATCTTCCAGGGTTTGGCGATTACGATGCTGTTCGGTCTTCTGAGTTCGACGCTGCTCACGGTGCTGGTCATCCCGGCCATCTACATTGTCCTGCGAGACGATGGCGGGCGGTTGAAAACGGCCGGTGTCCTTGACGCCGATCATCATCACTACCAGGTCGCGGGGACGCACCCGCAGAGGCTCCCAGGCCGGTGACGGATCACACCCGGTATACGTATGAATGCCGAGTCGCTGCCCCATGACCTCGCTCTCGTCAGGGGGGACGCGTTTGAACGATGCCGTCGCCCATGGGACTCCGCGACTCGCCCGCAGGCCGAAACCGATTCGACGGTCAGTACGGTGGGGACGAGCGCGACTATGCCGGGGCGTCGGGGTCGACCACATCAAGCACCACCACGTCGCCATTGATGACGATTTTTCCGGCGTGCTCGAAATTCACCGTGATGCGCGGCCCAATGGCCGACTGCACTTGGCCCAGGCCCCATTCGGGCCGTTCGGGGTGGCGCACCCAAGCGCCGGGAACGAGGGAATCTTCCATGGGGAGCCGTGCGTCCGTCCTGTGTGGGGCATTCTTTTGTGCTACATAGGTCATTCGACGCGCCCCGTCGCGGGGCGTCGTTGTCGAAGGGATGCCCGCCATGGATCAGGGTATGGATACCCGTGCCGTAGAACTCCTGTGCTCGCGCCTGTGCCACGACCTCGTCAGTCCGGTCGGTGCCGTCAACAACGGTGTCGAGCTGATCGAGGAAATGCGTGAGGATGGCGAGGAGGCGGAACTGCCGACCATGCTGGGCGACGCCATCGGCCTCATCGCCCATTCCGCCGGCCAGGCGGCGCTTCGGCTGAAGCTGTTCCGCTTTGCCTACGGCACCGCGGGTGCCAGTCCGGCGGGTGGCTTCGTCGAGGCGCGGGCGGCGGCGGAAGGTTGGCTGGCGGGCGGGAAGGTATCCCTCGACTGGCCGGGCGAGCGGCCTGCCGCCGGTCTGGCCGGGCACGTCGGGACGATAAAGGTGCTGCTCAACCTCATCGTGCTTGCCGACGAGATTCTGACCCACGGCGGTGCCATCAGCGTGGACGGCGCGGGGAGCGAAGTCTCCGGTTCGCTGATCGTCACCGTCGCCGGCCCGACCATACGGTTCACGCCCGAGGCGGAGGCCGCCCTCAACGGCGCGGCCGATCCCTGCGATCTGACCCCCCGCACCATCCATGCCTATGCCACCGGGCGCTTCGCCGCCCAGCACGGCATACGGCTTGGCGTCGAAACATCCGTACCCGACCGCCTGAGTCTGCGCGCCGACTGGTAGCCGCCACCGCATCACAGCTGCTTATAGATTTTCGCCTCGACCACCACCTGCTCCACGCCGCCGGTGGTTTGATGGGCCGTGGTGGTCAGAGTTACCGCCAGACTGGCCTTCGCGGCGGCGGCCAGGGTCGCGTTGAGACGCGACACGGCGTCGCGCACGGCCGTAGCCAATTGGGCATCCTGCATTGGTCTTACTCCGATGGAGCGGGAATAGGTAAAACTTCGGGTGCGTTCCCGTGGTATTGTGTGGTACCAAAAGAGGTGCAGTAAGGGGTTTTTAATCACTTATTGCGAGTCTGCCCAGGCTCCGGGCAAAGGGGCCGTGGTGCGATCATACGCCGACGCTCTTCGCCCGGTGAGTCGCACCAGCAGACCCGAACAATCGCGTGGGAAGATGGGCCATGGATGATCTGCTCTCGGAATTCCTTACCGAAACCGCCGAAAACCTCTCAGTGCTCGATGTCGAGCTGGTCAGGTTGGAGCAGAACCCGAACAATCCGGAACTGCTGAGCAATATCTTTCGGCTGGTTCACACCATCAAGGGGACCTGTGGCTTCCTCGGCCTTCCCCGTCTGGAAAAAGTCGCCCACGCGTCCGAGAACGTGCTGGGCAAGTTCCGGGATGGTGAGCTGATCGTGTCGCCCCAGGCGGTGTCGGTGATTCTCCGCTCCCTGGACACCATCAAGGGTATCCTGGCGGTCCTCGAGAAGACCGAGGCCGAGCCGGTGGGTGACGACACCGAACTGATCTTCTTCCTCGACGCGCTGGCCGAAGGCCGCGATCTGCCGGGCGGTGGTGGTGCCAACTATCCCACCTCGGTCGCGCCCGTTGCCGCGCCTGAGCCCCAGCCCGCTGTTCCGGCTCCCGCCCCGGTGATCGAGGAGGCCGCGCCGGCGCGTGATCTGACCGTGGCGCCGCCGACCGCTCCCGCCCCGGTGCCCGAGCCGGTCGTCAACCACGAACCCCCGCCGCCACCGCCGCCGCCGCCCAGCCCGACAATGGGGGCAGGGGCCGGCGACGAGGCGCGCGACTCCGGTGGCGGGCCGAAGGAATCGGCCGTCGCCGCCCAGACCATCCGCGTCAACGTGGATCTGCTCGAAAACCTGATGACCATGGTTTCCGAGTTGGTGCTGACCCGCAACCAGTTGCTGCAAATCCTGCGTTCCCAGAAGGACAGCGAATTCGCAGCGCCCTTGCAGCGACTGAACCACGTCACGTCGGAGCTGCAGGAAGGCGTGATGAAGACGCGCATGCAGCCCATCGGCAACGCCTGGGCCAAGCTGCCGCGTCTGGTGCGCGACCTCGCGCACGAACTGGGCAAAAAAATCGACCTGCAGATGCTGGGTGCCGACACCGAACTCGACCGTCAGGTGCTCGAACTCATCAAGGACCCGCTCACCCATATGGTGCGCAACTCCGCCGACCACGGTCTTGAAAGCCCGGCCGAGCGCCTGCGGGCCGGCAAGATCGAAACCGGCCGCGTCACGCTGAACGCCTATCATGAAGGCGGTCACATCATCATCGAGATTCAGGACGATGGTCGCGGCCTGGCCATCGAGAAGATCAAGGCAAAGGCGATCCAGAACGGTCTGGCCTCGGAAGCCGAGCTGTCCAGCATGTCGGATCAGCAGATCGTTCAGTTTATCATGAAGCCGGGCTTCTCGACCGCGGCTAAGGTTACCAGCGTGTCGGGCCGCGGCGTCGGCATGGACGTGGTGAAAACCAACATCGAGAAGATCGGCGGCACCATCGAGATCAAGACGAACGTCGGTCGCGGATCGACGTTCGTCATCAAGATCCCGCTGACCCTGGCCATCGTTTCGGCGCTGATCGTCGAGTGCGCGGGCGAGCGTTTCGCCATCCCGCAGATCAGCGTGATCGAGCTGGTGCGCGCGGCGGCCGACAGCGAGCACACCATCGAGCGTCTGAAGGGCACCCCGGTGCTCCGCCTGCGCAACCGTCTGCTGCCGCTGGTGTCCTTGCGCGAACTGCTGCGCCTTGAGCGCGACGAAGAGGAATACAACGAGGACGAAACCTTCATCGTCGTCACCCAGGTCGGCACCTATACCTTCGGCATCATGGTCGATAAGGTGTTCGATACCGAGGAAATCGTGGTCAAGCCGGTGGCGCCGATCCTGCGTCACATCGAGATGTTCTCCGGCAACACCATCCTTGGTGACGGTTCGGTGATCATGATCCTCGATCCCAACGGTATCGCCACCGCTTCGGGTGAGATCGCCATGGGGGCAGATAGCGTCGGCAAGGAAACCACCGTCGCCCAGGCGTCGCGCCAGGAGGACAAGATGGCGCTGCTGCTCTTCCGTGCCGGCGACGGCGCCCCGAAGGCCGTCCCGCTGTCGCTGGTGGCGCGCTTGGAGGACGTGGACCTCGCCTCCATCGAGTACTCCAACGGTCAGCCGGTGGTGCAGTACCGCGGCAAACTGATGCCGCTGGTGCCGATCGATCCGGGCTTCACGGTCCGGAGCGAGGGGCGTCAGCCGGTGCTGGTGTTCGCCGAGGGCGAGCGCTCCATGGGCCTCATCGTCGACGAGATCGTCGACATCGTCGAGGAGCGCTTGCAGGTCCAGCTCACCGCGGACCGGGCCGGCATGATGGGATCGGCGATCATCGCCGGCAAGGCGACCGACGTCATCGATGCCGGCTTCTATCTCACCCAGGCTTACAAGGACTGGTTCGGCTCTTCCTCGACGGATGCCTACGAGGAGGAGAAGTTGCAGCGGGTCCTGCTGTTGGACGACAGCCCGTTCTTCCGCAACCTGCTGACGCCGCTGTTGACGGTCGCCGGCTATCACGTTACCGCCTGCGAGAACGCCACCGACGCGCTGGCGCTTTGCGAGGCCGGCGAGGACTTCGACGTCATCGTCTCCGACATCGAGATGCCGGGCATGAGCGGCTTCGACTTCGTCCAGGCGGTTCGCCGTGGCACCCGTTGGCAGGAGGTTCCGGTGATTGCCCTGTCCAGCCACGCCAGCCCGCGCGACCTCGATCGCGGCCGCCAGGCAGGCTTTACCGACTATGTCGCGAAGTTCGATCGTGACGCGCTCCTCTACACCCTGTCGCAAACCCTGACCGAAGCGAAAGGTGCCGCATGAGTACGAAATTGCCTGCCAAGAAGACCAAGGGCGACGATTCCGTCGCTGATGGCAGCAAGGAATTCGTGACCATGACCATTGCCGACCAGTTGTTCGGCATCCCGGTCCTTCAGGTTCAGGACGTTCTTGGCCATCAGCGAATCACCCGTATTCCGCTGGCTCCGCCGGAGGTGGCGGGCTCCTTGAACCTGCGTGGCCGCATCGTCACCGCCATCGACGTGCGCCTGCGCCTCGGCCTTCAGGGGCGGCCCAAGGACAAGCCGGGGATGAGCATCGTCGTGGACTTGCGCGGCGAGCTCTATAGCCTTATGGTTGATGCCGTTGGCGAAGTGCTCAGCCTCACCAACGAGGATTTCGAGCGCAACCCGGCGACCCTCGATCCGCGGTGGCGGGAAGTGTCGATGGGCATCTACCGGCTTAACGGCCAACTTCTGGTGGTGCTCGACGTCTCCCGTCTGCTCAATTTCACCAACATGGAGGCGGCGTAGGGATGAAGAGGGGACCGTATGCGGTCCTGTCGTCCCAGCTTCGAGGCCTGATCGATGAAATCCTGTTTGGTGGTCGATGACAGCCGCGTGGTCCGTAAAGTGGCACGCAAAATCCTGGAAGAGCTGCACTTCGTTTGCACCGAAGCGGAGGACGGCAAGCAGGCCATGGAGATCTGTGCCCAACAGATGCCGGACGCCATTCTGCTTGACTGGAACATGCCGGTGATGACCGGAATCGAGTTCCTGCGGCGGTTGCGCAAGATGTCGGGTGGCACCGAGCCCAAGGTTGTGTTCTGCACCACCGAAAACGATCTGGCTCATATTCAGGAGGCCCTGTCGGCTGGGGCGAATGAGTACATCATGAAGCCCTTCGACAGCGATATCATCCAGACCAAGTTTGCCCAGGTCGGGCTGATTTAGGGCCGGGTCGTGGAAAAGCATCTAGACGGGTCTGGACGACTGCAATGATCGATCTTCCGGGCAGGGGAGGCGCCCCCGGCGCAGCCGGCGGGCAGGATCCTTTTCGGGTCATGGTCGTGGATGACTCCGCCGTTATCCGCGGGCTGCTGACCCGTGCTCTCGAGGGTGATGCCGAGATCCGGGTCGTCGCTTCGGTGGGGGATGGCCAGATGGCCGTCAATTCGCTGCAGCGCAACTCCATCGATGTCATCGTGCTGGACATCGAGATGCCGGTGATGGATGGCTTGACCGCCATCCCGAAGCTTCTCGCCGTGGCGCCGCAGGTCAAGATCATCATGGCCTCGACGCTTACGTTGCGCGGGGCCGATATCTCCATGCGGGCGATGCAGTTGGGAGCGGCGG
>DASPMK010000079.1:0-27429 GCA_035627075.1 Azospirillaceae bacterium | reverse complement strand
CATCTCCGCCTTGGCCTCGGTCGGAAGCCCCACCGCCGCGCTGATCTCGGTGGAGCCCTCGGCATCGGAGCCATCAAACACGATGCGGGCAAGGAATTTCTCTCCCGCCTTTGCACGCTCGATCAGCTCGATGGTATGCGCCGTGGGGAACAGCACGCCGGCCGGCAGCGTCATCTCCTGCTCCTCCGGCCGAATATAGCGCGCTACGCCGCCTTTGCCGGGACCGTTGAGGTGGGCCTCACCCTTGACTTCCTCATCCAGTTCGCCGTTGACCGTCTTGCGGACGTTGAAACGATAGCTGAGACCGTCCTTCGCCTCCCAGGTGGCGAAGTTCGTGGTCATTTCCATGTCCTCGCCTTCCGAGTAGAGAAAGCGGAGCTGGAAGCGCTGTTCGATGGTCCAGCCATCGCAGGCGTCCGCCCATTCGAACATCATTCGCCCGCGCACGTCGGCGACCTTGCTGGAATTGCGCGCCGACTTGAGCGACATCTGATAGATCGCTCGATGCGGCGCGATCTCGACGGCGGCCAGCGCCGCACCCGAACCGAGCGCGGCCAGCAGGGCCGCCAAAAAGGCAAAGGATGTCGCGAGGATGGAAAGGCGGCGGTGCGACAAGGGGGGACCCAAGGGGCTGGAGGAAAAACGTGGCGAGAATAACAGAACTATGGATGGTTTTGGCTCGGTTCGAAAGGGCTAGGCTGCATTTTTCGTTGTATTGGGAGCATGTGTGACATGATCAAAGCGACCGCCGATGGTGAAACCCGGTCCCGTCCCCGGCTGCTGTTGACCCGGCGGTTGCCACCGTCGGTGGAGGCTCGCGCCGGGCAGGATTACGACGCGCACCCGAGTACGGAGGACCGGCCGCTCTACCGCGACGCCCTGGTGCGCGTGGCCGAGGGTATGGACGCCATTCTGGCTTGCGCCGCCGATCGTCTGCCGGCGGAGGTGATCATGGAGTTACCGGAGTCGGTGCGGATCATCGCCACCTTTTCCGTGGGAACCGATCACATCCATCTCGACGCCGCCAAGAGGCGGGGAATTGTCGTCACCAACACGCCTGACGTGCTCACCGACGCTACAGCCGACATCGCCCTTCTGCTGATGCTGGGGGCGGCGCGCCGGGCTTCGGAAGGTGATCGGATGATCCGTGAGAACGCCTGGAGCGGCTGGACCCCGACGCAGATGCTGGGCATCCAGGTCACTGGCAAGCGCCTTGGCATCCTGGGCATGGGGCGGATCGGACAGGCGGTCGCGCAACGGGCGCGGGCCTTCGGCATGTGCATTCATTATTCGAACCGCAACCGCCTTCCGGCGGCGCTGGAGCAGGGAGCGGTGTTTCACGCCGATCCCGAGACGATGCTGCCGTACTGCGATTTCCTGTCGCTGCACTGTCCTTTGACACCCGAGACTTTCCACTGGCTCGACGCCCGTCGTATCGCCCTGCTGCCCGACCAGCCGGTGGTGATGAACACGGCCCGAGGTGCGGTGGTGGATGACGAAGCCTTGATCGAGGCCTTGCGCAACGGCCGGGTAGCGGCGGCCGGGCTGGATGTGTTCGACAACGAACCAAACCTGCACCCGGACTACCGGACCCTGTCCAATACTTTCCTGCTTCCGCACCTTGGCAGCGCCACAATGGAAACCCGCGACGCCATGGGCTTCCGGGCGCTCGATAACCTGGACGCCTTCTTCTCCGGAAGGGAACCGGGTGATCGGGTAGCCTAACCGGATAAAGAAGAAGCCCCTCCGCTGGTTGGCGGAGGGGCTTCTTCTCAGACCCGATGGATCTCGCGGATTACGCGGCCTTCGACTTGGATGCCACGATCTCTTCCGCCACGTTCCGGGGGACCGGCTCGTAGTGCGAGAACTCCATGGTGTAGGACGCGCGGCCCGAAGTCAGGCCACGCAGGTGACCGATGTAGCCGAACATCTCCGACAGCGGCACATGAGCCTCGACGGCGATGTTGGTGCCACGCTCCAGCTGGCCCATGATCGTGCCGCGACGGCGGTTCAGGTCGCCGATGACGTCGCCGAGGTAATCCTCCGGCGTCACCACCTCAACCTTCATCACCGGCTCCAGCAGGATCGGGTTGGCCTTGCGCATGGCCTCACGGAAGCAGGCCTTGGCGGCGATTTCGAAGGTCAGAGCGTTCGAGTCCACCTCGTGGTACTTGCCGTCCACCAGACGGGCGCGGAAATCGACGGTCGGATAACCGGCGAGCACGCCCTCTTCCTTTTGAACCTCCAGGCCCTTGGCCACGGACGGGATGTACTCGCGCGGCACGGTGCCACCGACGATCTGGTCCTTGAACTCGAAGCCCTCGCCACGCTCACGCGGCTCGAACACGATCTTGACTTCGGCGTACTGGCCCGAACCGCCCGTCTGCTTCTTGTGGGTGTAGACGTACTCGATCGAGCTGGTGATGGTTTCGCGGTAGGCCACCTGGGGGCGACCCATCACGCCTTCCACACCAAACTCCGTCCGCATACGGTCGAGCGTCACTTCGAGGTGCAGCTCGCCCATGCCACGCAGAATGGTCTGGCCGGTTTCGCGGTCCGTCTCCAGACGCAACGAAGGATCGGCGCGGACCATCTTGCCCAGCGCGAGGGAGAACTTCTCCTGCTCACCCTTGGTCTTGGGCTCCACCGACACGCTGATCACGGGGTCCGGGAAGCGCATGCGCTCCAGGATCACCGGACGGGTCGGGTCGCACACCGTGTCGCCGGTTTCAGTCTCCGACAGAGAGACGAAGGCGACGATGTCACCGGCGCGAGCCTCTTCCAGCGGGTTGGTGTCCTTGGCAAACATTTCCACCATGCGGCCCACCTTCTCGCGCTTGTTGCGCGTGGTGTTCAGCATGGTCGTGCCCTTGGAAACCACCCCCGAGTAGATGCGCACGAAGGTCAGCGAACCATAGACATCGTTGACGACCTTGAAGGCCAGACCAGCGAATGGCTCATCATCCGAGCTTTTGCACTCACCGGTCGGGGTGCCGTCTTGATCCACGGTCTTGATGGCTTCGACTTCGACCGGCGACGGCAGGAAATCCACCACCGCGTCGAGGAGCTGCTGCACGCCCTTATTCTTGTAGGACGAACCGCAGAGCACGAGGTTGAAGGCGCTGACATTGGTGCCCCGGCGCAGACACGCGCGGATGGTCGCCGCGTCGGGCTCCTTACCGGTTTCCAGGTAAATCCCCATCGCCTCGTCATCCTGCTCCAGGGCAGTATCGACAAGATCCTGACGCAGGGCCGGAATTTCGGCGATGATGTCCAGGTCTTCCTTGACGGTGATGTTGAGCTTCTGGGCCAGATCGTCGGTGATCTCCCAGATTTCCCACTTGGAGTCCTTGTCGTCCGAGAACCAGACGTAGGCCTTCATCTCGATCAGATCGACCATGCCGCGGAAGTTGTCTTCCGAACCCAGCGGAACCTGGATGCACAGCGGACGAGCGCCGAGTCGCTTCCTGATCATGTCGACGCAGCGGCTGAAATTCGCGCCCGACCGATCCATCTTGTTGACGTAGCAAATGCGCGGGACGTTGTAGTTATCCGCCAAGCGCCAGTTCGTCTCCGACTGCGGCTCAACACCGGCCACGCCGTCGAACACCACGACCGCGCCGTCGAGGACGCGCAATGAGCGGTTCACCTCGATGGTGAAGTCCACGTGGCCCGGCGTGTCGATGACGTTGATCTTCTTGTCGCGCCAGAAGGCCGAGACGGCGGCGGACTGAATAGTGATGCCGCGCTTCTGCTCCTGCTCCAGGTAGTCCGTGGTCGTGGAGGTCTTCAGATCCTTCGTCTCGTGGACGTCGATGATCGTGTGCTTACGACCCGTATAGTAGAGAATCCGCTCCGTCGTCGTGGTTTTGCCAGCGTCAACGTGGGCAATGATGCCGATGTTACGAACATCGGCGAGCGGAATCTGACGTGCCATGCTTGAGCTTCCGTATCGATGCAGGAGGGGGGAGGAGTAACCAAATTGGCCCGGTATGTGCGCATGTCGTCCAGATTTGTCAATTACAAATTCCGTGAAGTTTGCATTGCATGAGGGGTGGTGGAGGCTCCGCCGATTGGGCCGGCATGGCCGCCATGCGGCCGGAAAGCGTTGCCGAAGCGTAGCGCCCCGGCCATTCTGGCCTCCTATACCTTATGTCTTTCCAACCGGGGTTCTTTCGCGATGTCGCGTACGTCCGCGCGCCTATCCCTTTTCTTTTCCCTCGTCGGCCATAGCCTGATGCACATTCTCGCCGGGTTGTACGTCACCGTCGTCCTGGGGGTCGAGACGGACTGGCGCATGACGTACGAGGATCTCATCCGTCTGTGGACGCTGGGTTCGCTGCTGATCGGCGTCGGCGCGCCGCTGGCGGGATGGCTGGGCGATCGCTGGAGCGAATCCCGCATGATGGCCATCTTTTTCCTGCTGACCGGCGGCGGGTCCATTGCCGCCGGTCTGGCGGATGGGCCGGACTCGCTGATGTGGGGGCTGGCGGCGCTGGGTCTGGGTGCGTCGATCTACCACCCCGTGGGAATGGCCTGGACCATCCGCAACGCCGAGCACCGGGGCAAGGCGCTGGGGGTGCAGGGCATCTTCGGCACGATCGGCGTGGCTTCGGCGGCGCTTGTCGCCGGTTCATTGTCGGAGTTGATCAGTTGGCGAGCGGCGTTGATCGTGCCCGGCGTGGTGACGGTGGCGCTGGGCATCGCGCTGGTCGTCTGCATCGCCTTAGGACTGATTGTCGATCCCACCGAAGACCTGCGCCCGGAACCCAAGCCGGCGCGGGGCGACGTGATCCGTACGTTCGTCGTACTGTCGGTGACGATGCTGTGCGGCGGGATGGTGTTCAACGCCGTGAACACCGCCATTCCGAAGTGGTTCGGCGAACAGATCGGAGATGTCGCTGGCGGTACGCTGGGTATTGGCGGGCTGGTGACGCTGGTATACCTCGTCGCCGGCCTGCCGCAGATTCTGGGCGGGCATCTGGCCGACCGCTATCCGCTGAAACGGGTGTACGTGTTGTGTCTGATGGCGCAACTCCCCATCCAGGTACTGGCCGCTGCGGTGACGGGGATGCCGGTGGTGGCGCTGGCGACGACGATGATCGTCATCATGAATTTGCAGATTCCGGCAGAAAACCTGCTGCTGTCGCGGTACACGCCGGCCAAGTACCGGGGGCTGGCGTTCGGCGCGAAGTTCATCCTGTCGTTTGGCGCCGGGCCGCTGGCGGTGCAGATGGTCGCTGCGTTCCATGAACGCTGGGGCGGATTCGTGGAGATGTTCGTCGCATTGGCGGCCTTCATGGCCCTGGCCGTGGCGGCTGGCTGGCTGCTGCCGGGGGAGGGACGGGAAAAGATCGTTCCGGTACCGGCAGGCGCCGCCTGAAGAGCAAGAAAAAGGGAGGCTCGCGAGAGCCCCCCTTCTCGTTCTACCAATGCCGTCAAGCCGTGGCGGCGGTGAGGGCCTGTTCGAGGTCGGCGATGATGTCCTCGACGCTCTCGATGCCGACGGACAGCCGCACCACCTCCGGGCCGGCGCCAGCGGCGATCTGCGTCTCCTCCGGCAACTGGCGGTGGGTGGTGGACGACGGGTGGATGATCAGCGAACGCGTATCGCCAATGTTGGCGAGATGGCTGAACAGCTTGACGCTCTCCACCATCTTCACGCCGGCCTGATAGCCGCCCTTGATGCCGAAGGTGAAGACCGCGCCAGCGCCCTTGGGCAGGTACTTCCTGGCGAGTTCATTGTACTTGGACGACGGCAGGCCGGCGTAGCTGACCCATGATACCGCCGGGTGCTTCTCCAGATATTCGGCGACCTTCTGGGCATTGGCGACATGGCGCTCCATGCGCAAGGCCAGAGTCTCGACACCGGTCAGCGTCAAGAAGGCGTTCAGCGGCGCCTGGCTGGGGCCGAGATCGCGCAGGCCCACGGCGATGCCGTAGAAGGTGTAGGCGAGGTTGCCGAAGGTTTCGTGGAACTTCAGGCCGTGATAGCCCGGCTCCGGCTCGGTCAGCGCCGGGAACTTGCCGGCCTTGGTCCAGTCAAACGTGCCGGAGTCGATCACCACGCCGCCAACCGAGTTGCCGTGACCGCTCAGGAATTTGGTGGTGGAGTGGACGACGATGTGGGCGCCGTGGGCGATGGGGTTGTTGAGGTACGGCGTGGCCAGGGTGTTGTCGACGATGAGGGGGATCTGAGCCCCCTCGGCGATCCTGGCGATGGCCTCGATGTCCGACACCACGCCGCCCGGGTTGGCGAGGCTTTCGATGAAGATGGCCTTGGTCTTGGACGTGATGGCGCGGCGGATGTTCTCCGGCTCGTCGGTGTCGACGAACACCGCCTTCCAGCCGAAGCGGCGCGGGAAGGTGTTGGCGAACTGGTTGATCGAGCCGCCGTACAGCTTCTTCGAGGCGATGAATTCCTCGCCGGGGCTCAGAAGCGGCAACAGGGCCAGCATCTGAGCGGCATGGCCGGAGGAGGTGACGACCGCGCCGACGCCGCCCTCCAGCGCTGCCAGCTTCTCGCCCAGCGCCGAGACGGTGGGGTTGGTCAGGCGGGAGTAGATGTAGCCCAGCTTCTGGAGATTGAAGAGGGCAGCCGCGTCCTCCACGTCGTCGAAAACAAAGCTCGTGGACTGGTAGATCGGGGCGACGCGGGCGCCGGTGGTGGGGTCGGGGGCGCCGCCGGCGTGGATGGCGCGGGTTTCGAAACCCTGGGGCTTGCTCTCGCTCATTCAATCAATCTCCGTTGCGATTCCGGTTGTTTCTTATCGAGGGGATCAGGAAAGGCCGGGCAGCCCCAGCCGGGGGTATTCAATCTTCGGGCAACGGTCCATCACCACCGTCAGGCCGGCGGCCTCGGCCTTGGCGGCGGCTTCGTCGTTGCGGATGCCGAGTTGCATCCAGACGCTCTTGGCGCCGATGACGATCGCCTCGTCCACCACCGGCCCGACATCCTCCGACCGGCGGAAGATGTCGACCATGTCGACAGGCTCCGAAATGTCCTTCAGGCTGGCGACCACCGTCTCGCCGTGAAGGGTCTGGCCGGCGGCAGCCGGATTGACCGGAATCACCTTATGGCCCTTCTTTTGAAGGAAGTGCATCACGCCGTAGCTCGGACGGTCTGGCTTGGGACTGGCGCCGACCATGGCGATGACGCGGGCGCGGCCCAGCAGGTCGCGGATGGTGTCGTCAGTGGCGGTCATGAACGGTCCTCCTTCAGCGGCCCTGCCAGCACGGGGAGCGCTTCTCGAGGAAGGCGTCGATCCCCTCGGCGGCGTCGTGGGCCAGCATGTTGCGGGTCATCATGTCGGAGGCGTAATCGTAGGCTTCGGACAGGCCAAGCTCGATCTGGCGATAAAACGCCTCCTTGCCGATGGACAACGCCAGAGGCGACTTGGTGGCTATCTGTTCGGCAAGACCAAGAACGGCGTCATCCAGGTCGTCTTCGGGCACCGCGCGGTTGATGAGGCCGATGCGCTCGGCCTCGCGCGCGTCGATCATGTCGCCGGTCAGCAGCATCTCCATGGCGTGCTTACGCGGCACGGCGCGCGACAGCGCCACCATCGGGGTGGAGCAGAACAGGCCGATGTTGACGCCCGGCGTGGCGAAGCGCGTGGTGTCGGCGGCGATGGCGAGATCACAGGAAGCGACAAGCTGGCAGCCGGCCGCCGTGGCTATACCGTGGACGCGGGCGATGACCGGCTGGTGCAGGCGGACAATAGCCTGCATCAGGCGCGAGCACTGGCGGAACAGTCCCTGATAGAAGGTTTGCTCCGGATTGGCGCGCATTTCCTTGAGGTCGTGGCCGGCGCAGAACGCCGGCCCCGCCCCGGCGATTACCACCACCTTGACGGCGTGGTCGTCGGCGATTTCCTCCAGCATGTCCAGCAGTTCGCCCATCAGGGCGGAGGAGAGGGCGTTGCGGGCCTGCGGGCGGTTCAGGGTGAGAGTAGCGATGCCGCCGCCGTCCTCGCGCTCGACGAGGGTGGCGTTGGACGTTGCGGGCACGGTCATGGCGATTTCTTCCCCGGCTTGTGGTTCGCTCTGTCGGCGACCTTGATAGTGGATTGCATGGGACGACAAGCCAGGGAAAAAATCAACAACAAATTTAGTGTTGTTGACCAATATTCACATATAGTCAATGTTGTTTTCTGTGCGTACCAGGGCAACCCTGTGGCCTGATTTTGGCAACGTGTTGAATATAACGGGGGTAGTCGCCGTTTCGATGTAAGGCTTCCGGTGGAGAGGGAATGGCATGTCCACCCGGCACAGCCAAGGGGCGGCACAACACGAACATTTGCCTGGACTCACCGATCGTGGCGCAGGTCGTGGCGGGTGCCGCGCCAATCGGCGACGGTGTCGCCGTCCAGGTACACCGGCCCGATGGGCGATTTGCCATGACCGCCGGGAATGTCAAGGACATAAGTGGGCTGCGCCAGCCCCGAGACTCGTCCCCGCAGGTGCGCCACGAGTTCCTGGCCCTCGGTGATGGCGGGGCGGAAATGGCCGGTGCCCGGAGCCAGATCGGGGTGGTGCAGGTAGTAGGGCCTGACGCGGGTGGCGACGAAAGCCCGCATCAGGGCTTCCAGGGTGTCGGGGGTGTCGTTGACGCCTTTCAGCAGAACCGATTGGCCGATCAGGGCGATGCCGGCATGGGCCAGCCGAGCCAGCGCGGCGCGGGCTTCGGCGGTGAACTCGCGAGGGTGGTTGGCGTGAACGGACAACCACAGGGCCTTGTCGGTGGCAAGCGCGGTGAGGAGGTCGTCGGTGACCCGCTCCGGCGCCACCACGGGAACGCGGGAATGGATGCGGATCACCTGGACGTGGGACATGGCCGAGAGGGCGCCGACGATGTCGGCCAGACGACGCGGCGACAGCACCAGCGGATCGCCGCCGGTGAGGATCACTTCCCAAACGGCGGGGGTGTCGCGGATGTAGCCGAGCGCCGCGTCAAGCTCGTCAACGGTGAGGCCGCCGGGGCCGCCCACCACCTCGCGACGGAAGCAGAACCGGCAATAGACGGCGCAAGCCACAGTCGGCATCAGCAGAACCCGGTCGGGATAGCGATGCACAATGCCCTTGATGGGCGAGCGGGCGCCGTCGCCGATGGGATCGGCCAGTTCCTCCGGCAGCGAATTCAATTCGGCCGGGGAGGGAAGGAACTGGCGGGCGATCGGGTCGGCGGGATCGGCCGGATCGATCAGATCCCGCATGGCGGGGGTGACGGAAAGCGCATAACGCTGTACCACCTCTTCCAGCGCGGCGGCCTGTTCCGGTGGGACGAGCCCCGCCTCGACGAGATGAGCGGGGGTGGTTGACGTTCGGCGAGCGTTGTCCGCCTGCATGGCTGAAACCGGTCCTTAGCATCTTCACGGCTTCGCACGGAACGGGCCGGCGCCAGCAAAGTCAAGCGAGTCTCAACAACGACAGAAAAGGAAGAAAACCCATGCCCCGATCCGCCATCGCCGCCGGCGACCTGCAAGATCTGATTCGCGAGGGTGTGCCGGTGGTGGGAAACCTGGGAATCGTGGTGGAGGAGATCGGGCAGGGCTGGTTGCGTCTGCGCCTGCCGTACCGCGACGACTTCGTGCGTCCTGGCGGCGTGGTGAGCGGGCCAACGCTGTTCGGGTTGGCCGACGTGGCGCTGTGGGGCGCGGTGCTGAGCTTGATCGGCCGGGTCGAACTGGCCGTTACCACCTCCATGACCATCAATTTTCTGCGCGGCGCGCCGGAAAAGAAGGCGGTGATCGCCGAGGCGCGCATCCTGAAGCTGGGCAAGCGGCTGGCCTATGGCGCCATCATGATTTATTCGGAAGGCGATCCCGAGCCCGTCGCCCATGTCACCGGTACCTATTCGATTCCGCCGGCCAAGCATGCGGTAGCAACATACCGCGTGTCGGAGCATTTGGCGAAACGTAAGTGATTCCAAAGGGTTTGGCAGAGCGGTATTATGGTACCATTTTGTCAAGTGTCTGATATGGCGTAGAAAATTTCGCGTTGACATGACGCCGCGAGTTCCCTAGAAAGCCGGACGCTTCGGGGCCGCGCGGGATTCGCGTCGGCGCCGATCCACCATTTTCTTCCGAGAGTGGCCATGAAGACCCTTTCCCTCAAGCCGTCCGAGATCGACAAGAAGTGGATTCTCGTCGATGCCGACGGCCTGGTGCTCGGCCGGCTCGCCAGCATCCTGGCGAACATCCTGCGCGGCAAGCACAAGCCCACCTACACGCCTCACATGGACTGCGGTGACAACGTCATCGTCGTCAACGCCGAGAAGGTCCGTCTGACCGGCAACAAGGCCAAAGACGATATCTTCTACTGGCACACCGGCTTTCCGGGCGGCATCAAGCAACGCTCCAAGGGCCAGATCCTGGCCGGTCGCTACCCCGAGCGCGTCATCATCAAGGCGATCGAGCGCATGGTTCCGCGTGGGCCGCTGGGCCGCCAGCAGATGAGCAACCTGCGCGTCTACGCCGGCCCCGCCCATCCGCACGAGGCTCAGCAGCCGGTCGTCCTCGACGTGGCCTCCCTCAATCCGAAGAACAAGAGGAGCGCGTAACCCATGGCGCAGGCAACCACCACCATCGGCAGCCTCCAGGACCTCGCCAACACGCAGGCCGGCGCCGCTCCCGCTGAAATCGCCCAGCCGAAGATCGACCAGCACGGCCGCGCCTATGCCACCGGCAAGCGCAAGGACGCCGTCGCCCGCGTGTGGGTGAAGCCGGGCACCGGCAAGGTCACCGTCAACGGCCGCGAGTTGGAGGTCTACTTCGCCCGCCCCGTGCTGCGCATGATCCTCAACCAGCCATTCCAGGTGGTTGACCGGGTCGGCCTGTTCGACGTGGTGGCCACGGTCGCCGGCGGCGGTCTGTCGGGTCAGGCCGGTGCCGTCCGACATGGCATCTCCAAGGCGCTCACCAATTACGAACCGGGCCTGCGCCCGGCGCTGAAGGCTGCCGGGTTCCTGACCCGTGACGCCCGTGTCGTCGAGCGTAAGAAGTACGGTAAGGCCAAGGCCCGCCGTAGCTTCCAGTTCTCCAAGCGCTGATCCGGCACTGCCCGAAATCACGTTATCAGGGTGGGGCGTCCCGGATCGGGGCGCCCTTTCCGTTTGTGCCCCTCGTTACATTTCCATGAACTCCCTGCGGGAGCATTCACATGCCCAATTCGTCCGTTACTCCCATTCGGATCGGCATTCTCGGCGCCAGCGGTTACACCGGCGCGGAACTGGTGCGCATGCTGCTGCGCCATCCCGCCGCCGAAATCCGCACGCTTACCGCCGAGCGTCAGGCGGGCAAGCCCATGGCCGAGGTGTTCCCGCACCTGAGCCCATACCGGCTTCCGAACCTCACCAAGATCGAGGACGTGAACTGGGGTGATCTGGACTTCGTGTTCTGCGCCCTGCCGCACGGCACGACCCAGGACATCATCGCCAAGCTGCCGCACACGCTGAAGGTCGTCGATTTGTCGGCCGACTTCCGGCTTCACGACGTCCATGCCTACGCCGAGTGGTATGGCCTGGAGCACAAGGCGCCGGACTTGCAGAAAGGGGCCGTGTACGGGCTGACCGAGTTGAACCGCCAGGGCGTCCGCAAGGCCCGGCTGGTCGCCAACCCGGGCTGCTATCCCACCTGCTCGTTGTTGCCGCTGATCCCGCTGCTGCTGGACGAGCAGATCGAGCCCGGCGGCATCATCATCGACGCCAAGTCGGGCGTGTCGGGCGCCGGGCGCGACGCCAAGCAGGCCAACCTCCACACCGAGGTGTCGGAGGGGATGAACGCCTACGGCGTCGCCCACCACCGCCATATGCCGGAGATCGAGCAGGAGTTGAAGCTGGCCGCCGGGCGGCCGGTGATCACGTCCTTCACGCCGCACCTCATCCCGATGAACCGCGGCATGATGGCGACCATTTATGTGAAGTTGGCGGAGGACATCTCGGCCGACGACCTGCGGGAGACGCTGGTCAAGAAGTATGAGGGCGAACCATTCGTGAAGGTGGTGCCGCCCGGCGAAGCGCCGGCAACCCGCCATGTGCGGGGCTCCAACTGTTGCCGCATCGGTGTGTTCCAGGATCGCCAGCCGCACCGGGCGATCATCATCAGCGTGATCGACAATCTGGTGAAAGGTGCCTCGGGCCAAGCCATCCAGAATATGAACGTCATGCTGGGCCTGGGCGAAACCACGGGGCTGGAACAGGCTCCCCTGTTCCCGTAAGTAAGTAAGAAGGGGGCTTTTCATGCCCCCTTCCACCCCACCCGTGAGGAAAGCCATGTCGGGAATCATCCTCCCCTACCAGGGGAAAATGCCGAAGATTCATCCCTCGGCCTTCATCGCGCCGACGGCGGTCATCATCGGCGATGTGGAAATCGGCGAAGACACCGGCATCTGGTTCGGCTGCGTGATTCGCGGCGACGTCAACGAGATTCGGATCGGCGCATGCACCAACATTCAGGATGGCACGGTGATCCACGTCGCCAGCAAGGGGCAGGGCACTTACATCGGCGATGGCATCACCGTCGGCCATATGGCGTTGCTGCATGCCTGCACGGTGGAAAGCGACTCCTTCATCGGCATGAAGGCTTGCGTGATGGACGGCGCCTGCGTCGAGGCCAAGGCGATGGTGGCGGCCGGCGCCCTGGTTACCCCGGGTAAACGGGTGAAGACCGGCCAGCTGTGGGCCGGCAACCCGGCGAAGTTTCTGCGCGAATTGCGTGAAGAGGAATTGGCTTACTTCCCGATATCGGCGGAGCACTACGCTGAATTGGGGCGAAACTACAAGTAACCCGCGCCGCCTCGGCTATCCTCGCGGCACCAGCACCATCATAGGCGCGGTGTCGCGATATCCGAACTTCTCAAAAAACCCAATGCCCCGCGCGCTTTTAGACGGCATTAGCACCAGCCGCTTGAGACCAAGCCCGCGCGCCCGCTCGTGAAGGCCATTGAGGATGGCGGTTGCCGCCCCCTGGCGTCGGCTCACCGGCTCGGTAAAGAAGCGGCAGACATGGCCGTACACGGGGTCGGTGGCGATCAGGCGCCCCTTGGCGATCACATAGTCGGCCAATTCGGCGATGAAAGTGTTGAAGGCGGGATCGTCCAGTACCCGACGTGGTGAGGGGGAGAAGGCTTCGAGCAGGTCGCCGGCCTCCAGGTCCTCCAGCGTCGTCACCCGCCGAACCTTGAGCGCGGCGTTGGCGACGGGCCGTTGTGCGGGCGCGTCGTCCAGACCGACGGCCATCAGGGAGCCGGTCCAGGCGTGGACGTAACCCAATTCGGCATAGGCCCCGATCACCGCCTCGGCGTTCGGGGCGAAAATCGTCAGCACATGATCTTCACCCGGCAGCAGCCGTGCCGTGATGGCTTTCACCACCGCCGGGGCGTTGGTTTCAGGCGTCAGGAATTCGGTGTGGAAGGAGAATTCGCGCGGGCTGGGATGCAAAATCGGGGACGCGTAATGGATCGCGGTGATACCGTTAAAGTCTTCGGCTTGCCCCACCATCTCCTGCACGAACATGTGCCTCAGGGCATGCAGATAGGCGCGGGCGTCGGTGGCGTGGGATTCCATGACGTTCCTCCCCGGAACGGCCAGCGGTTTCCAATCATCCTACATTGGTATTGAACGACACACCACCGGATTTGTGCGACTACTTTGATATGCATGACCGACTGCATGTCCCGAAAATAAAAAGTCCCTCTCCTTGACGGAGAGGGACTTGATGGTTCGGCTCGGATCAGACCTTGGCCTTGACGTAGGAGCCCGGTGCGTCTTCCAGCGCCTTCAACTTGCCCGAACCCGGCTGGCGGGCCGGCACCTTGCCGTTGGAGGACTCGCCCACCCAGCGGTTCCACTCCGGCCACCAGGAGCCCGGGGTCTGCTTCGCGGCCTGGAGCCAGGCGTCCGGGTTCTTCGCCGGCTTGTCATTGGTCCAGTAGCAATACTTCTCGGCCGCCGGCGGGTTGACCACGCCAGCGATGTGGCCCGACGCCGCCAGGCAGAACTTGATCGGGCCGGAGAAAATCTGGGTCGCCACGTAGGTGGATTTCCACGGGGCGATATGGTCCTCGCGGGTGGACAGGAAAAAGGCGGGGGTCTTGATCTTGCGCAGATCGATCGGCACGCCGCCCAGGGTGACTCCGCCCGGCTTCACCAACAGATTGTGTTGGTACATGTTGCGCAGGTAAAAGCTGTGCATAGCCGCTGGCATGCGGGTTGAATCCGTGTTCCAGTACAAGAGGTCGAACGGGAACGGGTCTTTGCCCAGCAGGTAGTTGTTGACGACGAACGACCAGATCAGGTCGTTGGCGCGCAGCATGTTGAAGGTGGTCGCCATGGAGCTGCCTTCGAGGTAGCCCTTCTCGTTCATCTTCTCTTCAAGAGATGTAAGCTGTTCCTCGTCGATGAAGACGGAAAGCTCGCCGGCCTCGGTGAAGTCGGTCATGGTAGTGAAGAAGGTGGCGCTCTTGATGCGCTCGTCGCCCTTAGCGGCCATGTAGGCGAGCGTCGACGCGAGCAGGGTGCCGCCCAGGCAGTAGCCGATGGCGTTGACATCCTCCTCGCCGGTGGCCTTCTTGATCTGCTCCAGCGCATCCAACGGACCTTCGAACATGTAGTCTTCGAAAGTCTTGGCGGCGAGCTTCTCGTTAGGGTTCACCCACGACAGCACGAATACCGTATGCCCCTGGTCCACCGCCCACTTGATGAACGAGTTCTTCTCGCGCAGGTCGAGGATATAATACTTGTTGATCCACGGCGGTATGATCATCAGTGGCCGCTTGTTCACCTCCGGCGTGGTGGGGGTGAATTGCAGAAGCTGCATCAGGTCGTTCTGGTAGACGACCTTGCCTGGAGTGACGGCGATGTTCTTGCCGACCTGGAAGGCATCGTAATCGGTCATTTTGATGCGCAGTTGACCGTCGCCGCGCTCCATGTCCTCCAGGAGGTGCTCAAGGCCCTTCACCAAGTTCTCGCCGCCGGTTTCCATGGTGGTGCGCAGCACCTCCGGATTGGTCAGCAGGAAGTTGGAAGGCGCCATGGCGTCAACGAACTGGCGCGTGTAGAAGTCCACCTTGCGGGCGGTCTTGTCGTCCAGTCCGTCGATGTCGTGGACGGTGTTCTGCATCCAGCGGGCGGTCAGCAGATAGGACTGCTTGATGAAGTCGAAGAGCGTGTTCTCGTCCCAGGCGGCGTCCTTGAAGCGGCGATCGTCCTTGGCCGGGGAGATCACCGGCTCCGCAACCTGACCCAGAAGGCGCTGCGTCGTGCGCTGCCACAAGGTCATGTAGTCGTGCCACAAGGACATCTGGGCCTGTACCAGCCGCGCCGGATCGGTCATCATGCGCGCCGTCATTTCGAGGAACGCTTGGCCGATGTGCAGCGGGTCCGGGTTCTGGGGCTTGGTCAGGTCCGTCCCATGGCGTTTCAGGAACTCAGTGACCAGACGCTGACTCTGTTCTGCGATCCGGGTAACGGCGCGTGACATCTCGACCGGATCGGGAAGCTTGATGTCGTGGGCCTGTTGATCGGCCATGTTTGTTTCCTCTATGACAATCGTGTGAACGCTTCGAGACGCTTATCTTTTCGTCCGGGCGCGTCCGGACAGCCAACCGGACTTCATGGATATAGGTTTCATACACGATCACGGTTAGTTTTTCACTTGTCCGATTTATGACTTTCGGCGGCAATCTGTCCCGCCATCTGGAGGAGTGATTTGATGAAGCGCGCAACCGTCAAAGGGTTCACTCACAACGGCGGACGTCTTTTCCGCCCCCGGCATGTCGGGATTGCGCTGGTTGCGATGCTGGCGACCGCCTGCAGCGACCGGCTGTTGGATAAGGGGCTGGGCTTCAGCTACCTCATCGACGCCGAGCCGGCGATCGCGGCGCCATCCTCGCCGGTTCGGCCGCTTTCGGGCGAAAATCAGCAGTGGCCGAATCTGGCGTCGGTACCGTCGCGACCGCGCAACGTCATGCCGCTGTCCGAACGCCGGTCGACCATCGAGCGGATGGCGCGTGACCGCAACGCCAGCCTTGAGGCTGCCCGGAAGTTGGGGGCAGGGGTTGAGCCGATGCCGGTGCCGCCGCCGCCCAGCCTGGCCCCGGCCCTGCCCCCGCGGATCAATTGAGGGCAGGGCGATTGCCACGAAAATTGCCTCGATTATCGGGATAAGGGGGGGTACATAAGAAGCCCCCGGGCGCGCCCCGTTTCCCAAAACGCGGGGCGGCCGGTAATTTCTGGTCGGGGATCGGCCACGATCCCACTTAAGCGTCTGTTCCCGGAGCACCCATGAGCGAGTCCGAATTCCATCGCATCAAGCGTCTGCCGCCCTATGTCTTTGCCGAGGTCAACGCCCTCAAGGCCAAGGCCCGAGCTGCCGGCGAGGACATCATCGATCTCGGCATGGGCAACCCGGACCAGCCCACCCCGCAGCACATCATCGACAAGTTGGTCGAGACCGTGCAGAATCCGAAGACTCACCGCTACTCCAACTCGCGCGGCATTCCCGGCCTGCGCAAGGCGGTGTCGGGTTACTACCAGCGCCGATTCAATGTGGCGCTGGATCCGGACAGCGAGATCGTGGTGACACTGGGTTCCAAGGAAGGGCTTGCCAACCTCGCCCAGGCGATCACCAGCCCGGGCGACGTCATACTGGTGCCCAACCCCAGCTATCCCATCCATCCCTTCGGCTTCATCCTGGCCGGCGCCGCCATCCGCCACATGCCGGTGGGTGAAGACTTCACCACCACCTTCATGGACCAGTTGGAGCGCGCCGTGCGCCACAGCGTGCCCAAGCCGCTGGCCGTGGTGTTGAACTATCCGTCCAATCCGACCGCGCAGGTGGTGGACCTGGATTTTTACCGCCCGGTGGTGGAGTTCTGCATCAAGCACGGCATCTACATCCTGTCGGACCTTGCCTACGCGGAAATTTACTTCGACGACGACAAGCCGCCGCCGTCGATCCTGGAGATTCCCGAGGCACGCGAAATCGCCGTGGAGTTCACCTCCATGAGCAAGACCTACAGCATGGCCGGCTGGCGCATCGGTTTTGCCGCCGGCAACAAGAAACTCATTCAGGCGCTGGCGCGCATCAAGTCGTACCTGGACTATGGCGCCTTCACGCCGATTCAGGTGGCCGCCGCCGCCGCGCTCAACGGCCCGCAGGATTGCGTGGCCGAAGTGCGGGCCATGTACAAGCAGCGCCGCGACGTGATGATCGAGGGGCTGGCAGCCGCCGGCTGGGACGTGCCGACACCGCCGGCCTCCATGTTCGCCTGGGCGCCGCTGCCGCCGCAGTACGCCCATCTGGGTTCGTTGGAATTCTCCAAGTTGCTGCTGCGCGAAGCCAAGGTGGCGGTGGCGCCGGGCATCGGATTCGGCGAATACGGCGACGGCCATGTCCGTTTGGCGATGGTGGAGAACGTCCACCGCATTCGGCAGGCCACCCGTAACATCAAGCAGTTCTTCCAGGGGAACTTGGCGAAATCGCTGGCGCGGGAGCCGTAAGGATCATGTCGAACCCTCTGAAAATCGCCGTGGCCGGGCTCGGCACGGTCGGGGCCAGCACGGTCAAGGTGCTTCAGGAACACGCCGGCCTGATCGAGCAGCGCTGCGGTCGCCGCATCGAGGTTACCGCCGTCAGTGCCCGCGTCCATTCCCGTGACCGTGGCGTCGACCTGTCCGGTGTGCGCTGGTTCGAGGACGCCGTCGCCATGGCCGCCGCCCCCGACATCGATGTGGTGGTGGAGGTGATCGGCGGCTCCGGCGGCGTAGCCAAGGCGGTGTGCGAGACGGCGCTGGAGTGCGGCCGTCATGTAGTTACTGCCAATAAGGCGCTGCTGGCCGTCCATGGCACCGATCTCGCCCGTACGGCCGAGTCCAAAGGGCTGGCGCTCGCCTTCGAGGCGGCGGTGGCCGGCGGCATCCCGGTGATCAAGGGCCTGCGCGAAGGCCTCGCCGGCAACCGTGTCAAGGAAGTGCATGGCATCCTCAACGGCACATGCAATTATATCCTGACCGAGATGCGCACCAAGGGCCTCGACTTTGGTGAGGTTCTGGTCGACGCCCAGAAGAAGGGATACGCCGAGGCCGATCCCACCTTCGACGTCGATGGCATTGATGCCGCCCACAAGTTGGCGGTGCTGGCGTCGGTTGCCTTCGGCACTGCGGTGGACTTTAAATCGGTGCACATTGAAGGTATTCGCAAGGTTTCGGCGCTTGACATCGAGTACGCCCAGGAACTGGGCTACCGCATCAAGCTGCTATGCATTGCGCGCAAGACCGGCAAAGGACTGGAGCAGCGGGTGCATCCCTGCATGGTGCCGATCGATTCGGCCATCGGCTCCGTCGAGGGGGTATTCAACGCGGTGGTTGCCGACGGCGACTTCGTGGACAAGGTCGTGCTGATCGGCCGCGGCGCTGGCGCCGGCCCCACGGCCTCGGCCGTGGTCGCCGACCTGATCGACGTGGCGCGTGGGCGGGTTCTCCCGACTTTCGGCGTGCCGGCCACCCAACTCTCCGGCCTGCCCGCCGCGCCGATATCGGAACGCAAGGGAGCCTATTACATCCGCCTGATGGTCAAGGATCAGGTGGGCGTGCTGGCCGAGGTGGCGAGCGCCCTGGCCGATCAAGGGGTTTCCATCGAAAAATTTATGCAGCGCGGTCGTGATCCCGGTGGTCTGGTGCCCGTCGTGCTGACGACCCACGATACGGTTGAGGCTGCCATGCAGAGCGGGCTTGACACCATCGGCAGGCTGGACGCCGTCGAGGAAACCTGCATGATCCGGATCGAGCCGTTCTGAGTCACTGACCAGAACCCTTCAATGTGAAACGAGAACCCGCCGAAGAGGATTTGGGGGAAACGATGCAAAAAGTCGATTTGTCGGGCATGGACCGCAACCTCGCGCTGGAGGCGGTTCGTGTGACCGAAGCGGCGGCGCTATCCGCGTCCCTGTTGATGGGACGGGGTGACGAGAAGCTGGCCGACCAGGCTGCCGTGGATGCCATGCGCCAGGCTCTGAACAGCCTTGCCATTGAGGGCACGGTGGTGATCGGCGAAGGCGAGCGCGATGAGGCGCCGATGCTCTATATCGGCGAGAAGGTCGGCACCGGTCAGGGTCCGAAGATCGACATCGCCCTCGATCCGCTGGAGGGCACCACCATCACCGCCAAGGGTGGTCCTAACTCTCTGGCCGTGGTGGCGATGGCCGAGGAGGGCGGCTTCCTCAACGCCCCCGACGTGTACATGGACAAGATTGCCGTCGGCGGTGGGCTGCCCGAAGGCGTGGTGGACCTTGATGTATCTCCCGCCATCAACCTGAAAAATCTCGCCAAGGCCAAGGGAGCCGGGGTCGAGGATCTCGTGGTCTGCATCCTTGATCGTCCGCGCCACGCCGAACTGATCGCCCGCGTGCGTGAGGCTGGCGCCCGCATCATGCTGATTTCCGACGGCGACGTATCGGGGGTGATCGCCACCTCGCAGCCGGATGCCGGCGTCGATATGTACATGGGTTCGGGCGGTGCGCCGGAAGGTGTGCTTGCCGCCGCCGCGTTGCGCTGCATCGGTGGCCAGATGCAGGGCCGGCTGCTGTTTCGCAACGACGACGAACGCGCCCGCGCCTCCAAGTGGGGGATCTCGGACCTGGACAAGAAGTACAGCCTGCTCGACCTCGCTAAGGGAAACGTCATGTTCGCCGCCACCGGCGTTACCAATGGCACATGGCTGAGGGGGGTGCGGCGATTCGCTGGCGGGGCCATCACCCATTCGGTGATCATGCGGTCCAAGAGCGGCACCGTGCGCTACATCGAGGCGCATCACAACCTGCGCCGCAAAACCGGCTTCGCGCCGATGGACAAATAAAAGGATGGGGGCGTTTCGGCGCCCCCGGCCTTTTCGCCGATCATGACAGCGTTTCTTAGCGTCACGCGCTCCCTGGCAGGTCGCCTATGGCTGCCGAGGCCAACCGACGACCGTCTGGCGCTGGCCCTGGCCCAGGGCTGCGGCGTACCTGAAATCGTCGGGCGGGTAATGGCCGCGCGCGGCGTTTCCCTGGAGACCGCCGACAGCTTTCTCAATCCGACGTTGCGGGTGCTGCTGCCGGACCCCAGTCATCTCAAGGATATGGACAAGGCCGCCGAGCGCATGGCGCGGGCGATCACGTCCGGCGAGCGAGTGGCGGTCTTCGGCGACTACGACGTCGACGGCGCCACATCCTCGGCGCTGCTGCTGCGATTCTTCCGGGCGGCCGGTGCCGATCTTCGCCTTTATATTCCTGACCGTTTGTCCGAGGGCTATGGCCCCAACGCGCCGGCGCTGCGTCGGTTGGCCGAGGAAGGGATTCGGCTGGTGGTGACCGTGGACTGCGGCATCACCGCCTTCGACTCCCTTGAAGCCGCCGCCGAGGCGGGGCTGGACGTAATCGTTGTCGACCATCATGCCGCCGAGCCCCGGTTGCCGCCGGCCGTGGCCGTGGTCAATCCCAACCGTGTGGACGAAGACACTCCGCATAAAACGCTTGCTGCCGTTGGTGTCACTTTCCTGACAGTGGTAGCGGTGAACCGCGTGCTGCGCGCCGCTGGCTGGTACCGTCAGCGTAGCGAGCCAGACCTGATGGCGTGGCTGGATCTGGTGGCGCTGGGTACGGTGTGTGACGTGGTGCCCCTGGTGGGTCTCAACCGTGCCTTGGTGACGCAGGGCCTCAAGGTGATGGCTCGACGTTCGAACCTGGGTCTCGCCACCCTGGGCGACGTGGCCGGCGTGAATGAAAAGCCTGACGCGTATCACGCCGGCTATATCCTTGGCCCTCGGGTTAATGCCGGTGGCCGGGTGGGGCAGGCGGACTTGGGCGCGCGCCTGCTGACCAGCGAGGATCCGGCCGAAGCAGAGCGGCTGGCGAAGATGCTCGATGCCCACAACACCGAGCGCAAGGCCGTTGAATCTCTGGTGCTGGAAGACGCCATCGCGCGGGCGGAGGCCGAACGGCATGCCGACGAACTCGTCCTGGTGGCAGGGGAGGGTTGGCATCCCGGCGTCATCGGCATTATCGCCTCACGCCTCAAGGAACGCTACAACCGTCCGGCCTGCGTCGTCGGGCTGGATGGCGGGATGGGTAAGGGTTCCGGCCGGTCGGTACGCGGTGTCGACCTTGGCGCGGCCATCATCGCTGCACGGCAGGAAGGGCTTCTTGTCAACGGCGGCGGGCACCGCATGGCGGCCGGTTTTTCCGTCCAGGCGGAGCGTATCGGCGATCTGCGCGCGTTCCTGGCCGACCGAATCGCCCGCCAGATTGCCGACGATGGACATGAAAGCGCCCTCGTTCCGACTCTGGAAATGGATGGCGCCCTTTCAGTGGGGGCGGCTTCGGTATCGTTGGTGGAAACCCTGTCGAAACTGGGCCCCTTCGGCACCGGCAACAGCGAGCCACGCTTCGCCTTGACCGACTCTCGCGTGGTGCGGGCCGATGTGGTGGGGGCGAATCATGTGCGCTGCTTCTTGTCGGGAGCCGATGGCGGCCGTATCAAGGCGATCGCGTTTCGCGCGCTCGAAACCGATCTCGGGCGCGGCCTGTTGCAGTCCAAGGGACGGCGGCTGCATGTGGCTGGACACCTGCGCCTTGATCGCTGGAATGGTAACACGGAAACTCAGCTTTTAGTTGATGACGCGGCTTTTACGTCGGCAAATTGATCCGGACTGAAAAAGTCTCTTGATTTGTGTTCGTTACCCCTCTAAATAACCGCCCACGCCACGTCGACTCCTTCGTCTAGAGGCCTAGGACACCGCCCTTTCACGGCGGTAACACGGGTTCGAATCCCGTAGGAGTCGCCATCTCTACGTGCGTTTGCTTTTCCAAGCAAAATCAAGATGTTAGCGGGTGGGAGCGGTAAGGCTCCCCACACGTTTCCCCCACACGCTTGGCGTGGGAACGGATACTACCCGCCGCGTTCGGTCAGGGGCCTTTTGGCTTTCACCTTACGCCCCTGACGCTGCCCTACCACTCCTCCTAATCGTTCCCGTCCAGAGCCCTTGCTGCGTCCATGAGTTGGGTCGGGGCAAGGTGAGCGTAGCGCATGGTCATCATGCACCCCCGCTCAAACCGACTGGACGGGGCGGTAGGTTTCCCGCTCCAGGAAGACCTGCATCCGCCAGAAATTGACCTCCCATCCCTGTTCCGTCCGCTCGACGTACCATGCGGAACGCGACAGAAACCTATGGCGAGCGTGTCGCTGACCTGCAAAAGGGCCTCCGCGAGCAGATCAAGACGCTGGGTCTGGAGGTTGACACCTACGGCCAAGCTACCGCTGCGAAGCTCCGGGCGGCGCTCCAGTCCAAGGCGATGCAGGTGGCGGGCGTTGCCGAGTACCAAGCGGTTGACGCCACCACCCGCGCCCTGATCGAGCAAGCCGTGGCGCGGCAGGAGCACATCGATCGGTTAGCGGGAAGCGAGAAGTCCACGCGCGCCGTCACCGCCGCCACCCAGGAGCATCGCGACGAGGTCGCCGATTACATTCGCTCGCTGGAGGACCAAAACCGACTGCTTGGCATGGACGCCCGCGAGCGGGCGATCACCGAGGCGGTGACGCGGGCGCAGAATATCGCGCTCAAGGACAACAACACGCTGACGGCGGAGCAGGTGGCCCGCATCCGCGAACTGGTCGGCGTGCGCTATGATCAGGCGGCGGCCGACCGAGCGGCCGAGCAGGCGCGCGAGGACCAGAAGCGGGAACTGGAAAAGTTCGGTCAGGACGTCACCCGCGTCGCCGAGAACATCGGGTCCGATATCTCCGAGAACCTGTGGGACCAGATCACGGGCGAGGCCAAGGCCGAGGACGCGATCCAGTTCTTCAAGAATTGGGCGAAGCGGCTGGGTGTGGAACTGCTGAACCAGCGGATCGTGCTGCCGATAACGCAGCAGATCGTCGGCAGCGCGCCGGGCCTGTTCGGTATTTCGTCACCGGCGGGCGGAGTTGCTGGGCAAGGCGGGTATTTGCTCAGCAACATCGCCTCGCTCGGCGGCATGGCGAACCAAGCCGGCCTGTTCGGAGACACCTTCACGGGCTGGGGCTCGTCCGTCGGGTCGGCCATCGACAGCTTCGGCGCATCCACCGGCCTGTTCGGCGCTGGTTCGGCATGGGCGGCGGAGGCGGCTGCCATCCCCGGCGTTACTATGTACGGCTCTCCGATCCGTCCGTCCGCGCGACGGTCGTTACCTTGTGCTCCAGGTAGCCGGTCTTGATCTTGTCCTGATAGGCGATGTCGCCGGCCTTGCCCGGCCTGCCATAAATCCAGCCGTTCTGCCGTAGGAACCCGAACAGGTACTTGGGCCGCACCTGCAACGCCTTGGCCGCGTCGGTGATGCACATGGAGCCATCGGCCTTGGCGATGCGGTCGAAGGCCTCCATCTTCGGCGCCGCCTCGGCGATCTGCGCCTTCTGACGTTCGATAAGGTCAGCCTGATCGGCGGCCAGCCGCAGGGCCTCGGAGAGCGTCTGCGGAATGGCGATCGGCTGGACGCTGCCGCGCTCGTAGGCGTCGAACCTCTCGATGATTTCGATGGTGATGTCGGTCGCCTCGGGCGTCTCCGACTTGGCGGTGATGAAAATCGCCTGTTTGCGGTTGAGATAGAAATCCTCGGTCGGACGCCCGCCGTTCGGCCCGGAGGCTCGCCCCACCGTGGGGCAAACCCCCATCTTCAGCAGAGCCGCCATGTGGCGCTCGATCAGTTCCTTTATCTTGCGCGGGCGTTCGAACCCGAGCCGTGCGGCGAGGTCTAGATCGCGGATGCGCGCCTCGCCTTGGACGGCGGCGATATTCAGCGAATTGCCGTGCGCAGTCGGCGGGGGCATATTCTGTGCAGCCATTGTCAGTGCCTCTCATCGGCGGTGGTTAGGCCCGGCGAGGTGCGGCAACACTTCGCTGGGCCGTTTTTAGGCATAATACCTATTGCGGTCTGCGTCAATAATAAAAATAGGTGTCGCGCCTAGCACAGTTTACGTGACGAGGTTTGCGCGCTATAAACGAGCCATGATCACGCCAGCGCAAATTCGTGGCGCCCGCGCCATGCTCGGTATGAAGCAGTCCGACCTAGCAGGGGCGGCCGGGGTGTCCTTGGCAACGCTCAACAACATCGAGCGCGGTGCGTCGGACCCAAAGTCGTCTACGCTCACGGCTATCCGCCGTGCCTTGGAAGACGCGGGCGTGAACTTCTTTGGCGACACCGGCGTCGAGATAAGGCGCGCGGCATCGGTCGACGCGGGCATCCCGACGCAGCAGCCTGGGGTGCGGATCACCGTCGAGCGCAAGGCCGACGACGCGTAACTGCACGCAAGCCGAAAAATCCGCGCCATACTCCAGCCCTCCTATTTGCTGCTCCGCCAGTATGCGAGACGGCCCCGGCAGTTTTCGAGCACCGGCGTGATGACCGTATCGGAGGTCGGGGAGGGCGGGTAACGGTATGGTTTCGGCCCTGATCTGAAGGGCTTGCGCTCCTTCCGGCGGCTGGGGGATACTCCGATCAACGCCGTAAAGGCCCCTCCCCGCGACGCGATTTTCCGTTTTGGTGCCAGGGGACCTCGAAGTCTCTCCTGTCGCTATCGGCTAAAAAGCTGGCGGATCGTCTTTCTCGGCGTTCAACCGGGTGGCGGGCGCGTCCCTGCAAATTGCCGGGGGGCTGTTGAAGGGCTCCGCTCCGCGACCAGTTGCCGCACACGCCGAGTCGAACCGGCTTACTTCGGTTGCAAAGATTCGACTCGTTCCCTTGTGGCGTGCACGTTGGGGCTTCTACTGGAGGACGGCCCGTGAGCGAAACGCAAAGAGTTCAGGCGCCCAACGCGAAGCCGGAGCATCAGGTTCTCGACGATAGGCTGACGCGCCGTGTCACTGTCGAGCACCCGGACATGAAGGGGGCTGTCAGGACATTCGAGGCCTTCGTCGAAAAGGTGTTTTACCGAGCGGAAGACGGCGAGCGGGAACTCGCGTTCCGTGGGCTCGCCCAAAGCGGCAATTGGTCTGGATACAAGACGTTTTTCGCGGCCGACTGCGTGAAGCTCATTGATCATGCGACCGGAACGCATATCGACAGTCCTGCCGATTGGTTGCTCTCGCTCAAGTCGTCCCCCAGCACGGCGTCTTTAGGAGAACTCGTCGAAGCCATGCGGGGAGCTCTCGACAATGAGATCGGCGTTTCTTTTGAGGGCTACTCCGTCGAGCAGCGCGAGGGGCGGGTCCGTGTAGAACTCGCCGGTGTGTCGAGCGTGTACGAAGGCGAAATAGACCCGACTTTCGATAGGTTATTCTTCGATGTTGCAACGGCCATCTCAGCGGACGGGGCGGTTGTTGTCGGCAGTGAGCCAATAGCTTTGGAAGTGTACGACGCGGAGCCGTCCGTCACGCAGCACGCCCATTACGTCGAGACCGTCTCCCCGCTACCTGTCGTCGCCTTCATCGCGGTCCCCTGTGAGGCGGGAAGGATCGACATCCGGAAATTCGGTCGTCGATGAAGGAGTGTGGCATGCACAAGCATTTCCGGCGAACCGCTTTCCGATTTTGGCGCTGCATATAGGCGAGTGGGTTCAAAGGTAGATTGCGCCGCGACATGTCGTCGCGAAACGTGAATCGACTCGGGTTTATTAGGTTGCAAATATTCGACTGACTTCTCGCTTGGGGGCATCCTCTCCAGTCTCACTGCCCTTTTAGGGTGCCTGACTTCAGGGGATTGGGGGGGAGCCATGTCGGCCGATTTCAAGCAAAAGCTTGTTGAGTTCGCCAAGCGCTGCGTTGACCTATCGCAGCGCTGCGCGAACGAGGAGAGCGCAAAGCTTTTTCTGATCCTGCCCTTCCTGGGGCTGCTCGGCTACGACGACCGGAATCCGCATGAGGTCTGCCCGGAGCACGGCGCCGATTTCAGCGACAAGTATAAGAACCGCGTGGATTTCGCGATCCTGAAGGTCGACGAGCCGATCATCGCCATCGAGTGCAAGGCCGTTGGTACCGCGCTGAAGGATGAGCGCGGCCAACTGCGGTCCTATTTCAACGCGGCCAAGACGGTGAAAATGGGCATCCTCACGGATGGGATCGTTTGGGAGTTCTATGCGGACACCGACGAGCCCAACATGATGGACGCAAGCGCCTTTTTGACGGTCGACCTGCGGGACGTCGCCAAAGGCAAGGTCGAGGACTCCGCCGTGGAGGGCCTGCGGGGCCTTCAGAAGGCGTGCTTCGACCCGGCAAACATCGGAGCCGAAGCCAAGCGCAAGCTCGTGTTCAATGCGATCCTCAAGCAGATCGCGGCCTTCTCCCAAGATCCTCCGGAGTCGTTCGTTCGCCTGCTCCTCACAGGCGCTGGCATCACCCACGCAAGGCAGAAAGTTATCGAGGAGTTCCGGCCTCTGGTCATGAGCGCCTTCAAGGAGTCCATCGACCGGCAGATCATCGCCCGTCTCGACTTGCCCCAAAAGGACGCTGATCGGGCTGCGCCAGAGGCCACGACGCCCGATCCGTCACCCGCGCCGAGCGCCCCGCCGGTCGAAGACAAGATTGTCACCACCGAAACGGAGTTGGTCGTTTTCAACTGGGCCAAGCAGCGACTGGCTTTCTTGGTCAGGGATGAATCAATGTTCGCGGAAATCGCGAACATGGGATACCGAGACTATCAAGGGAAGTTCGTCGTTTTCTATAAGAAGGAACGTAAGGGCCGCATGTTCGACTTCATCGAAGGCGGCGCCGCGAAATACAGATTTGTGTTTGCGCCCGACGGAGTGGAGGTCGTGACAGACAACCTGATGGACGTCGATAAACTGCTCCAAGCGATTTTCCTCAAGCGCATTGCTGAGGATCGGAAGGAAGCGCCAGCCCGCGAGGCGGTAGGGGCGTAGGCATTCACCCACCCGGCCAACGGCCACGCCGTGCAGATCGTTGGTCTGTCGCGTTTGTGGGCGGTGCTGTTCGGCCCCGGCTATTTTGGTGCCAGGGGGCCTTGAAGTCTCTCCTGTCGCTATCGGCTAAAAAGCGGGCTGACCGTCTTCCCCGGCATTCAACCGAGTGGCGGGCGCGTCCCTGCAAAACGCCGGGGGGCTGTTGAGGGGCGCCGGAGTGCGGCGCGCTGGAACACCGCCCCGCAGGTAAATCTTCTGCTCCGCGACCAGTTGCCGCACGACCCGAGTCGACTCGGCTTGTTTCGGTTGCGAAGATTCGACTCCGATCAGGCTTGGCTGGCAATATCCGGGTTGAAGATTGGGGTTTGTCATGCCGCGTATATCCTGCACTACCTTTTCGAGCGTTCTGGCCCTGGCGAGCGTTGTTATACCGACGAGCGATTGAAATGACTTTTCAATCGCTCGTCGGTCGCCGCGACCGCGGCGGCGCGCCCGCGTGGGCGCGAAAGCCAAGCGCGCGGAGGCGCGCGCCCGGCGTTTGAGGGCAAAGGCGAGTCCCTTCAGGG
>DASPMK010000078.1:0-3941 GCA_035627075.1 Azospirillaceae bacterium | reverse complement strand
TGTTGCCGGTCGCCCGCCGCCATCAGGCAGCGCACCAGACCGGCATAGGCCACGGCGTTGGCGGGATCGGCCTCGGCGATCTGGCCGTAGATGTCCGACGCGGTGGCAAGGTCGCCGGCCTCCAGGGCCTCCTTGGCCATGGTCAGCGCTTCCTCCAGGCTGGGCATGCCGCCGCCGGTACCGCCGGCCAGGGTCACCAGCTTTTCGACCCACTGCTTGACCTGCGATTCGGGCAGGGCGCCGTTGAAGGCATCCACCGGGCGGCCCTGGAAGAAGGCGTAGACCGCCGGAATCGACTGCACCCGAAGCTGGCCGGCGATCATCGGATTCTTGTCGGTGTCGATCTTGACGAGCTTCACTTTGCCATTGGCCGCGCGCACGACCTTTTCAAGGATCGGGCCCAGTTGCTTGCAGGGGCCGCACCACGTCGCCCAGAAATCGACGATCACCGGAACGTCGCGCGACGCGTCGATGACATCGGCCATGAACGTCTTGTCGCTGCCGTCCTTGATGGGGTCGGGACCGGCCGACTTGCCGGCCGGAGCGTTGAACATGTTGAACATTCCGATGTCCCGTCGTTGCTAAAAATCTAGACGTTAGATGGACGCAAGGCCGCACCGCCGCAAGCGGGGTCGCCCGCCGCACCCTCATCATCCATCAGATCGACCACCGCCGGTTCGTGGCCGGTGGCGCGGATGAACGACAGCAGGTCCGCCGGGCGGATGGCCGTGGTCTTGTCGTTGAGCAGCGGGTGGTAATTGACCAGCTCGTGCTCCAGCATATGGCGGTCCAGCGCCACGCTGACCCGACCGGCGCGGTCGTTGACCAGCGCGAACGGCGTCACCGAGCCCGGGCGCACGCCCAGCACCTCCCACAAAAGCTCGGTGCTGGCGAACGACAGTCGGGCCGAGCCCAGGCGCGTGTGCAGGCGGTTCAGCTCGACTCGCCGATCCTCGTCGGCGACCAGCAGCCACAGCCGCCCCTTCCTGTCCTTGAGGAACAGGCTTTTACAGTGGCCGCCGGGAAGCTCGCCCCGCAGCGCCTTGCTCTCCTCCACCGTGTGGAGCGGCGGATGGCTGTGCGTCACCGCCGCGATGCCAAGCTCGGCCAAATAGGCCAGGAGCCGCTCCGGCGAGGTCGGCAGCGGTTCCAGGCTTTGCGGATCGGGTGTGTTTGGGGCACAGGACATGGACGGGAGTTATAGCGCTCCGTGTGACCTTCGCAAGCTTCTCCAAAAAATGCAAAAAAGAGCTTGCAGCTCCTCCAGCAATCTGTATATTCCCGCCTCACCGACGGGCACAACCCGCCGGGCCGACTGAAGAAGCGGGCGTAGCTCAGGGGTAGAGCACAACCTTGCCAAGGTTGGGGTCGAGGGTTCGAATCCCTTCGCCCGCTCCAGTCGACCACAAGGCCACAAGGTCAAAACCGCAGCACCGGACGACTCGATGTCGGGCCGGTGTTTTTGTTTTCCCCTCCCTGTCAAGCCGTTCAGGCTGATTTGTCGCACACCGACAAGTCACGGCTCCCATGCGCCCTTCGCGCGCGCAACGCTCTCGCCAAATATTCGCCCCCGGATGTACCCTCAAGGGCAAATACCGGCAGTATTCACACGAAACACCACGCCATTCATTCCGCACTAGCGAAATATTTTATTTTGCAGTCGCGGAAAAATCTTGGCGCTCTTCCAAAAGGCGCCTTCAACGCCTTGACGAGTCTCGATGAGGAGAGGGGAACCACCATGCCGCACCGCAACGTCAAAGAGATGCTGACCACCCGCCCGGTGCTGACCCTGCCGCCGGAGGCCACGGTCCGCGAGGCCGCCTGTGAGATGAGGCGCAATCACATAGCCTCGATCGTCGTGGCCCGTGACGACCATGTGCTGGAAGGCATCTTCACCGAGCGTGACCTGACCGATCGGGTGGTGGCCAGCGGCCTTGATCCCGACAAGACCTCGCTTGACCGGGTAATGACGCGGCATCCCGTGGCGATCGGCCCGGACAGCACCGTGCGCGACGCGTTGCGCCTGATGTCGGCCAACGATGTCCGCCACCTGCCCATCGTCGGCAATGACGGGGTAACCATCGGCATGCTGTCCGCCCGCGATTTCATGGGCGAGGAAGTCGCCGAGCTGGAGCACGACCGGGCCATGGTGGAAAGCCTGGTCGAGGTGCTTTGAGCGGTTTACAGGGCCTGGAATGTTAGAGACAGCCAGAAAAGCCCGACTAACGCCGCCGGGACGCGAACAACGTCCCGGCGGCGGCTTTTTTTTCTAGCTCTGGCGCCAAGGCAGCCCCGACGCCCGCCAGCCGCCGTTGCCCCGGTGCTTGGCATCGTCAAGCTGGCCTTCGAACCCGTCGGCGACGTTGAAGGTGACAAAGCCCTGTTCCGCCAGAAACTCGGCCGCCGCCCGCGACCGCACACCCGAACGGCAGATCAGGTAAACCGGGCGGTCCCGCGTTATCCCCTTGCCCTCCACGTCGGCGGCGAAGTTCGGATTGCGCGCCATGGTCGGGAAGACCTGCCACGACACCGTCACCAACGGCCGGGCCAAGCCCGTCAGGTCGGGCGTCCCCACGAACAGCCATTCCGGCTGGGTGCGCACATCCAGCAGCACGGCCCCGGCGTCCGCCACCAATCCCCACCACGCGTCCTGTGGCGCCACGTCGCCGCGAAATTCCCCAGTCATCGCCGCCCCATTCAACATAATATTAATGCTATTTTCGGGAATTATTGTACACTGCGGACCATTGACGCGCACCCGATTTCCTCTAAAAAGTAGAGGACATTTCCCCTCACGCGCTCAAGGTCCCGCCAATGCCCGCCCTGCCATCGCCGCTTTCCGCCGAACCTCTGGTCCGCCTTGAAGACCTCGATCTCTACCGCGCCGGGCTGGAGCAGCACCGGGCCGGCGCCTGGGACGACGAGCGCTGGACCGCCTTCCGCGTCCGCTTCGGCATCTACGGCCAGCGCCAGCCGGGCGTGCAGATGGTACGAATCAAGATTCCCGGCGGCATCGTGCCGGTTGCCTGGCTGCGCGTGCTGGCCCACGCCAATCGCACCTTCGCGCAAGGGGACGCCCACGTCACCACCCGCCAGGATCTGCAAATCTACCATGTACCGCTGGAGCGCACGCCGGACCTTCTCGAGTCGCTCCATCGCGGCGGCATCACCACGCGCGAGGCTTGCGGCAACACGGTGCGCAACGTCAACGGCTGCGCGCTGGCGGGTTTTTGCCCGCACGAGCGGGTGGACGCCTCGCGCGTCGCCCAGGGGCTGGCTCTGGCGTGGCTGCGCTCGCCGCTCACCCAGAACATGCCGCGCAAGGTGAAGGTGGCGGTGTCGGGCTGTACCGCCGACTGCGGCGCCACCTCCATCCACGACCTCGGACTCATCGCGGTGGAGCAGGACGGCAAACCGGGCTTCCGCGTGCTGGCTGGCGGCGGGCTGGGCTCCAATCCGCGCCCGGCGGTGGTGCTGGCCGAATTCGTGGAGGAATCCTGCCTGCCGGCGGTGATGGAGGCGCTTTTGCGCCTGCACCAGCGCTATTCCGACCGCCTCAACCGCAACGCCGCGCGTCTGAAGTTCGTCGCCCACCGCTTCGGCGCCGACACGTTCCGCGCCCTGTTCGAGGAGGAGCTTCAACGCCTCAAGCCCCTGCCGCAACGACCGTGGAGCCCGTTGTCGTGGCGCCAGCCGGCCGAGGGCGCCCCCCCGCGCCTTCCGGTGGGCGTGGTGGCCCAGCATGACGGCCGCCGTGCGGTGGTGATCACGCCGACGCTGGGCAACGTCTCCTCAGATCAGCTCGACCAGTTGGCCGACATCGCCGACCGCTTCGCCATCGCCGAAGCCCGCTTCACCCGCGAGCAGAATATCGTGCTGGTCGGCGTGGCTTCCCAGTCGGTCGTGGACGTGGTGGCGGCGGTGCGCGCGCTTGGCCAGAT
>DASPMK010000077.1:0-10436 GCA_035627075.1 Azospirillaceae bacterium | reverse complement strand
TGGCCGTGCCGCGCGACGGCCGCCGCAAGCGTTCCACCCCTTGTGCCGACGACGCCGAGGTGAAGCGGCTGTGTCGGATGCTGGGGCTGGGCCTTCTGGTGGTCGACCCGCGCCTGCCGTCAAGCCGACAGGTGGAGGTGCTGGTGGACCCGGCCCCCTACCGCCCGCGCAAGGACCGGGCGCGGACGGCCCGACTGTTGAGCGAGCACGCCCGGCGCACGGGAGACGCCAACATCGGCGGTTCGACGCGGGTGCCGATCGTCACCGCCTACCGCCAGGAGGCCCTGCGCTGCGCTGCGCTGCTCCACCAGCAGGGGGCGATGGCGGTGAAGGCGCTGCGCGACACCGGACAGGTGCCCAACGCCGGCAAAATCCTCCAGCGCGACGTCTATGGCTGGTTCCAGCGGGTGGAACGCGGCATCTATACCCTGTCGGAAGGCGGGACCAAGGCGCTGGAGATGTTCGCCCATGCGCTGGCGGAGGATTGACGCGGCCTTTTGATGCGCATAACATTTGCGCATCAATTTCCTGCCCATGAAGGACGGACATGGCTCGCGGCGCGGCGCAACGAAGGCCCACCAACGTTTCGGCCCGGCCGGAACTCGTGGCGGAAGCGAAGGCCCTGGGCATCAATCTCTCGCAGGTGTTCGAGGCCGCCGTCGAAGAGGCGGTGAAGCTGGCGAGGCGGCAGCGTTGGGTGGAAGAAAACCGCCCGGCCTTCGATGCCTACGACGCCTACGTCGAGAAGCACGGCGTATTCAGCGACGGCAAGCGAATGTTCTGATGCGGTTCCTGGACGTTTGCCGCAACCCGGATGCCGAGGGGCACGCCGCCCACCCCGTGCCTTACCTGCTGGTCGTTCAGGGCGATCACGTACAGGTGCGATCGTCCCGGGTGATCGTGCCTCTGGTCCGGTCGGCCGAGGCGGGATCGCCGATACAAGACGTAATGCCGGTCGTCGAGGTTGGCGGAGAAAGGCTTGTCGCCATGACGCCGCAAATGGCCGGCGTGCCGGTGTCCCACATCGGCGGGGTGGTGACCAATCTCTCCGAAGCGCACTTCGCAATCAGACGGGCCATCGATATCCTGACCGGCGACATCTGAACTTCGCCGGTTCCGGGTCGATCCGGCGTTCCAAGGGAGGCAAGCGTGGCGTCTGCGGCTCTGGTGTCGACGTTCTGCCCGGATCGGGTCGGTTTGGTGTCATCGATCACGGGGTGCCTGTTCGAGCAGGGAATCAACCTGCGTGATGTGACCTTCGCGGTGATGGGGCAGGGGGCGGAGTTCTCCGCCGTGTGCGAGATGCCCGGCGAGTTGACGCTGGACGAGGTCCGCGCCGCGCTGATGTCTCTGCCCGAGTTGCACGGCGCCCAGGTCAAGGTAACGCCGTTCGGCTACGATCTGGCGTCCGGGCCGCTTGGTCGCATCACCCATCGGGTGGAGGTGTCGGGGGGCGATCAGCCCGGCTTGATCGCCCGGCTGGCGGAGATCTTCGGCCAGTTCGGGGCGAACATCGTCCGGCTCGATGCCCAGAACCTTCCCGACGAGGAGGGCGGGCGCTATGCCATCCGCTTCGGCGTGTCGATCCCCCCGGCGCGCGAGGCGCCCTGCCTCAACGCCGTCGCCAATACCGCCGAAACCCTGGGCCTTGTTTGCAAGGTCGATGCCGCGAAAGGCTGACCGACGGTGAGCGAAACCCTCTCTCCGGTGCCCGACATCCTCGGCACCGGGCTGGACGTGCTGTTCTGCGGCTTCAACCCGGGCTCGCGGTCGGGACGGGTGGGGCACCACTACGCCGGTCCCGGCAACCAGTTCTGGCGCCTGCTGGCGGCGGCTGAGCTGACCCCGCGCCTGTTGCGGCCCGAGGAGGACCGGCTGTTGCCGCAGTGGCGGATGGGCCTGACCAACCTCGTCGGGCGGGCCACCCCCCGAGCCGAGGACCTGAGCCGTGCCGAGATGCGCGCCGGGGTGCCGCGCCTGGGACATGTAGTGGCCGAGGCGCGGCCCAAGATGATCGCCTATACCGGCAAGGGAGTCTATCTGGCGGCGACCGGTTTGGCCCAGGCCGACTGGGGGGCGCAACCCGCATCCCTGTTCGACGGGGCGGTGGATTACGTCGTGCCGTCGCCAAGCGGATTGGCCCGCCTGCCGTTCGCGGACAAACTGCGGTGGTATTGCGGCATCCGCGACGCGCTCACCCCGACCCCAGGAAGCGCTGACCGATCCACAGGCGGTTGAGAAGCTGAGTGCGCGTGCCGGCGCGCGGCCGCCCGCTCAGCCGGTCCATGGCCTCGTGATAGGGGCCGACGTAACGCAGCCGCGCCGGCAACATCGGGTAGACCCGCCGCAGCCATCCCAACGCGCGTTCGACCGCCTTCTCCTCGGCAAGTCCATAGGACAGAGCGAATCCCTCACGCAAGGGGGGCGGCAGGAGTCCGGCGGTCAGCGCCCGATACCAGCCCGGAATGACCAGCGGGTTGCCGGCCCCGGCCAGAAGCTGGTGGGCGATGTCGCGCGCCGTCGGCGTCACCGTCAGCACCGGCGAGGCGTGCATCGCCTCGACATAAGCCGCGAAACCGCCCCAGGTGCCGGGCAGGGCCTCGGCGGGAATGCCGAAGCAACCGGCGAACCGCCGCCCCTCGGCGTAATACCGCTCCCGCGCCTCGGGACTCAACGGCGCCAGGATCAGCCCGTGGGCCGTCACGGCGGTGTCGGTCAATGTCGCGTGTACCCATTTCAGCGCCGCGAGGTCGTTGGCGCGGTAGGCCGAGCCCTGGGGAAAAGGCCCCGCCGCCCAGGGGAGTGCCCCTTCGATGGCGCCATGCCGGCGGTGAAGCTGGCGCGCCGCCGCCACTGCCTGCTCCAGCGTGCCAAACACCATGGCGTAGACGGTGCGGAAGGTACGGTGAAAACGACCGATGGGATCGATCAACGCCCCCGAATGCTGGGCCACCGCCGCTGCCACCCAGGGATGGGCGAGTTGAAGCAGCAGTGCCCGGCCGGCTCCCAGGAACAGGGCCGCCTCGCGGTCGACCTGCCACTTCATCGACCCCGGACCGTAGAGGCCGACGGCGGAGCCGGCCGCCGCCGCCCGCGCGCAGGCCAGTTGCCGTTCCAGTTCCGCCGCGTCGACCGTCCGCTCGCCTTCCGCGATCATCGTCCTCCCCTGGCCGCCCCGCCGCCCTGGCTGACTCCGGCAGTGATGTAGATCTCCCGGAGCGGGAAGGCACGGGATTCGGAAGGCTTACCGTGGACGACCACGCGGTGCGGTTCCTTTTTGCCGGATACCGCAATGCATCAATCACTCTCCTGTTTGTGGGGAGGCAGCTGCAATGATGGGCTCCGTTCCCACATTATGGCCGGGAGAAATGAAGAACGGATGGACAGCATCCGCATTGGAGGAGAGGATTGATGAACGGCCACACCAACAGCGGCGTCGATGCCGTCGGCCCCCTGGCCTGGGGCAGCCACTTTTGCCAGTTCTACAAACACACCCACGATCTTTCGGAGATGCTCGTCCCGTTTTTCAAGGCGGGCCTGGAAGCGCGGGAAAAGTGCCTGTGGATCACTTCCGAACCGTTGCCGGCGGACCAAGCGGAAGCGGCGCTCAAGACCGCCGTCCCCGACCTCGACCGCCGCAAGGCCGAGGGGCAGATCGAAATCATCGATCACCATGAATGGTATCTGCGCCGTGGCACCCTTAGCGCCGACCAGATTCTGCGCGGCTGGCTGGACCAGGAGGAGGAAGCCTTGGCCGCCGGCTACCGGGGATTGCGGCTGACGGGGAACACCTTCTGGCTGGAGCCGCACCACTGGCGCGCCTTCCAGGAGTATGAGTCGGCGGTGACCGGGGGGTTCCAGAGCCGGCGGATCGTCGCGCTCTGCACTTATTGCCTCGACCGCTGCGATGCCATGGGCGTACTGGACGTGGTGCGCGCCCACCAGTTCACCGTGGCCCGGCGCTACGGCGACTGGGAAATCGTGGAGAGCGCCTCGCTGCGCACCGCCAAGGAGGAGCTTCACCGCGTCAACCGCCAACTGGAGGAGCGGGTGCGGGAACGCACCAATCATCTGGCCCGGGCACTGGCCGACAAGGACGTGCTGATCCGCGAAATCCATCACCGGGTCCGCAACAATCTTCAGGTCGTGCTCAGTCTTCTCGGCACCAAGCAGCGCCAACTCCACCACGAGGACGCGCGCAACGCCTTCCAGGAAACCATCAACCGGGTGCATTCCATCGCCCTGGTCCACGACGCTCTGCACAAGAACGCGGCGGCAGCCGTGGACGTGCCGACTTACCTGGGCGAGTTGTGCGGCCATCTGGAGCGGGCGCACGGGGCGCACGGATCGCGCGGCCGCGTGAGCCTTAAGGTGGAGGCGGCGCCGCTGCGCCTGGAACTGGATGTCGCCGTGTCCTTGGGGCTGATCGTCAACGAGGTGGTGTGGAACGCCTACCAGCACGCCTTCCCCGACCACCGGGATGGCCGGATCACGGTTGATCTGACGACGGCGACCGACGAGGTGGAGTTGAGCGTCCGCGATAACGGCATCGGTTTCAGCGACGAAGCGATGGTCGCCTCGCGCGGCGCCGGACTGCAGATCGTCGCCCGGTTGGCCGCCGGTATGGACGGTCGCCTGGAAATCGGTCCCGACCTGCGCCGGGGAACGCTGATCCGCCTGCGTTTTTCCCCTCAGCCGGTCGCTTCGCTGTGTCCGTGAATCGCGAGGTGTCGCGGGAGAGTCCAAATTGGACCGGCGAACCGCCCCGCGACTGGCGGAAAAGTCCAATGCCGAACGGAGATTCATGCGGCAGGAAAGCAGAGATGGCGGCGCGGAAGAGTCCAAAGCCAACCTTGGAGCGCCGCCCCGGACTGTTGGCTTTTCCGCCGCGTCCTAAAGATTTGGATTCTTCCGCGCCTCGAGCACGGGGAACCGGGAATCGCACCGCCTTGGACTCTTCCGCGCGGCCTCCGGTGCGCCTGTCGCGGCGCTCTGAGCACGGCAGCGGTTTGGACTCTACCGCAGGCACGCCCGAAGCTTGGACTCTACCGCGCTCTGCTCGCGGTCTCAGCTTGGGGGGCTTGGCCGATGCTCAAGCCATGTGAAATCCCCCTTCCGATTCGGGACTGACGACGCCGCGGCATGATACCGTCCTGTCCACAAGACCGGGGTTTCCCCCTGGATTCTTCTGCGTCCCGATTTGGACTTTCCCGCGACGACTCGGGTTATCCTCTGGACTCCTCCGGAACATACAAATAGTAAAAACAAATATCTTCCAAATAGCTCCACGCGGAAGAATCCAAGTTGCGGACGGGAATGCCCCCATCGTAACGTTCGCCACGTTCTGGCCTTGGGTGCAGTGGAGGAAATCATGGGCAAGATCCACGATCTCGTCGAACGACTTGGCCGAAACGAAGCAAAGCGAGCTGTTCCGGCGGATCAGCAACACGTCGTCAATCTCGCCGCGGACTTTCTCGGTGATGAAGGGGCCATCAACCCCGCCTACATTTATAGCGGCTTCTGTCTCACCGCTCTGCCTCACAAGGCTTTGCCGCCCGATCAGCCGTGGACCCGCGAAACTCCCCGTGTGACTCTCATCGTCAGTCCCGGTTTCGTGCCGAATGGTCGTGGCGGCGCCGAACCGGTCGGCTGCCCCTATGGATCGCGCGCGCGGCTGGTGTTGTTGTGGCTGCAGACCCAGGCGGTTCGTTCGTCCAGCCGTGAAATCGAATTGGGCCGTTCGATGAACAACTGGCTCAGCAAAATGAACGTCAGCGTTGGCGGCAACTCCTACAAAGGCATTCACGAACAGATCAAACGTTTGGCGAAATGCCAAATTTCCTTCCACTGGACCGATGACAACGGCCGTTCGCGATTCGAACAGGCCCAGGTCGCCAAAGGCGGTGTTTTCAACTTCGCCGACAGCGATCCCCGCCAGGGCGTCCTGTGGGAAGACCACGTCAAGCTTTCCGAAGAGTTCTACAGCGCTCTGCGAACCCATCCGGTCCCGGTCGCCGAGGGCGCTATCAAGGCGCTCAGCTCGAAGAGCATGGCAATCGACTGTTACGTCTGGCTTGCTTACCGGCTGCATTCGCTGGAGCGGCCGACGTCCCTCAGCTGGCCCGCGCTGTATGCCCAGTTCGGCCATTCCTACAAAGAGCTCCGCCATTTCCGCGAAGAGTTCATCAAGGTCCTTCAGGCCGCCCTGGCGGTTTATCCGGAAGCCCGTGTCACGGACGAGGGCGACAAGGGTATCACACTTTACCCCAGCGCCCCGCCGATCCCCGAGCGGCTGGACGATCGGCGCCTGCTGCTGGGGTGATCAAAGCAACCTTGATGGTTGTTCGCTGCCAGCCCTTTCTCTCTACCATTCCCCCGTGCAGGGCCATCGAGCCGTACCGAACGCCATCGGACAAGCTCCATAGTTGATGGCGTTGACGCCCATGGATCAACCCGATATCGTCTGCCCTACCACCATCGACAGTGGAGGCCGGGGTGACGGGCGAGGAATTGCGGATCCTGCGGGAGAAACGGGGCCGGACGCAGGCGGAAATGGCGGCCTTGATCAACAGCTTGACCGGCCGCAAGTACGACAAGGCCAAGCTGTCCAAATGGGAAGGCGACAAGGAGCGTATTCCGCCCGACGTGGCCGGACTCCTGCTGATGGCCTCCTTGGAGGGCGAACCGGCCAACCCGTCCCGTTCTGCCGTAACCGTCGCTCTTGCTCTCCAGAAGGGCGGAGTCGCCAAAACCGCCACCAGCATCTGTCTCGCCTACGTTCTCGCCCGTGCCGGACGGCGTGTGCTGCTGGTCGATGCCGACAGCCAGGGTAACGCAACGCTCCACGCGGGCGTGCCTCAGAACGACGTGGTGCGGTTGACCCGCGAGGGGCGTACCCACTACCACGCACTGACCGGCAAGGCGGCGATCGCCGACGTGATCCTGGAAACCTCGGTGCCGAACCTCAGCCTGCTGCCGTCCAGCATCGCGCTGGCGGTGGCCGAGCGTGAACTCCAGCAAGACCAGATCAGTCCATCGGGTTTCATGCGCGAGATGCTGGACCCGGTGCGTGCCGATTTCGACTTCATCATCATCGATTGCGCCCCGGCGCTGGGCATGGTGACCATGAACGCGCTGACGGCGGCGGACTATGTGCTGATCCCCTGCCAGACCGAGGCCCACGCCATCATCGGGCTTGAGCATCTCTACGACACGCTCACCAACGTTCGGCGCCGCGCCAACCCCCGACTGGAAATTCTCGGCATCGTGCCGACCATGTACAACAGCCGTCTCAGCCAGGATCGCGCTTCGCTCGACGACATTCATCAACTCTGGGGTGAGACGATGCCGATTTTCGATCCGGTCCCCCGGGCGACGATCTATTCGCAAGCCGCCGCCGGCAACCGCGTCACCCTTGATGCCGATCCCGGAGCGCCCGGCGTGGAAACCTATGTGACGATCGCCCGGCACCTGATCGACATCGCCAACCGCGCCCAGGGGGCCGCCCATGCCGCCTAAGGTTCAACGCGCTACCCGCTCCAACCTGCGCGGGCCGTCCAGCCGTCCGGTGCTTCAGGAGATGACCGGCACCTTCGGCTTGTCGACGAACTTCCCCGATCTGGTCGAACTGGACCTCGACAAAATCCGCCCCAATCCCGACCAGCCGCGCACCCGGATCGACCCCGACGGCATCCGCTCCCTGGCCGCTTCCATCGAAAAGTATGGCCTGCAACAGCCCATTCTGGTGAGGCCCGCCGACGCGGACGAGTATACGCTGATTGCCGGCCAACGGCGGCTGGAAGCCCACCGGCTCCTCGGGCGGGTAACAATTTTCGCGATCATCTCCACCGGCAGCGCCGAAGAGATTGCGTTGATCGAGAACGTGCAACGAGAGGATCTGGACGCCGTTGACCTTGCTCGCAGCCTGGAGCGGCTGGCCGAGCGGCATGGTTATACCCAGGAAGCGATCGGCGCCCTGATCGGCTGCGACCGCGCCGAGGTCGCTCGCATCCTCGCTATTCTCCGCCTGCCGCACGAGGTTCTGGAAGAATACCGGCCGCGGGCAAGGGACATCAGCCGCACCACGCTAGCCGAACTGGCGCAAGTGGCCGACCCGGAGTTGCAAGGCACCTTGTGGGAGCAGGCGAAACAAGGGCTGACCGTCAAGGAACTGCGGGAAATTAAGCGTATCGCCAAGGCGCCGGACGCCGGCTCCGGCGGCCACGTCCTGCGCGAGGTTGGCAAATCGCTGCTGCGGATCGGCAAGGACCTGGAAAAACTGCGGCAACACACCCGTGCGTTGGGCCGTGAGCATCGGGATCGGCTGCGGGAGTTGCGGGAAGAAATCGATCGCGTTCTGGCCGAAGAGTGAAGGGATGTGCGCCAGCGCACTATCGCATAGATTTCATTATAAAATGAAAATGACACCTTTTGCGACAGTGCGCCAACGCACGGTGAAAGTAACCCTCCGATCGGTGAATCTTTCGTACCGTCGCGGAAGAATCCAAATGCCCGTGATTGGGGACCGATCTGCCGGCACGGACCCGCCGATGCCGGAACAGCATCCAGCACGGCCTGTTGATTGCCTCATCACCCCACGGGCATGGGAGAGCCGGGCGCAATGGCAACGGGAACGAAGTGGTTGTCCATGCGCGGGTTGGCCGCGTTTGCCAGCGGTGCGGTGGCGGCCATTATTGTCAGCCGGATTTTGCCGCCCCTCGTGGCCCAGGCGACTGGCGCCGCGCGAGCGGTCGCCGGCCGTGACCCGTTCGATGCCCTCGCCCAGGATCATCGGCAAATCCTGTTCCTGCTGAACGAAATGGAGCGGAGTCCGAACGACGCCGTCTTCCACCGGACGCAGCATCTGCTTCGCCTCAAGCGTCGCCTGACCGCGCATGCCCTGGCGGAGGAGGATGTCATTTATCCCCTGCTCCACGACCAGGCGCACGAGATCGATGACACCAAGCGCCTTTACGGTGAACACGCGGAGATGAAGATGCTTCTCTTCGCGTTGGAGCAGATACCGAAGGATGACCCGCGATGGCTCAACAGGGTTGGTGATCTGAAGGCGTTGATTGCCGAGCACGTATACCAAGAGGAGAACATCGATTTTCCCAAGTTACGCCAACTCCTCGGAAGACAGGCGATCGTCCGCTTGTCGGGAAGCGTGCAGCGGGAAAAGGCATTCGTCCTATAATACCGGCGAGTTCCTGATAGATACTCGTCTTCAGCCATCAAGCGCCGGGTGCGCGCCGCCCCGGTACGCGTGAGTTTCTTCTTTCGTGTTGGAGAGACGAAGGGGAAGGGCTGCGACGTTAAGGCTTGCCACCGTCAAAGCGGACACGCCAGCGCTCTCCGGAGACGATCTCGCGGACGAGGCCCGGCAGGCCGGTCATTTGCGCGGCCAGCCAGTTGACCGAGGCATGATCGGTGACGGGGATGGCTTTCAGCGCGAAAGGATCGGTCCCGGGACCATTCCAGCCCACCCGGAAGGAGCGGGCCAGGGTGAAGCCCGCCTCCTTGACCAAGGCCCGCTCGCGTTCGCCCCAATCGCCGTTGGGATAGGCGAAATGGCGGCACGGCATACCCAACGCCCCCTCCAGATCATCGCGGCAGCCGGCGATCTCCTGGGCGCATAAGGTGTCGTCGCACAAAGGCAGGATGGGGTGGCTGCGGCTATGGCCACCAAAGGACACAACCGACCCCAGCGCCATCACTTCCGACCAGGCCAAGGCTTGGCGCGGCGGTGCCGGCTGGTCGGGATCGCTGCCGGCCTCCTTCAGCAAGGCACGGCGGCGCGCGTCCGGCACCCGCTTGAGGCTGGTCGGACCAAGGGCGGCGGCGGCAGGCGTTTTCCACCAGAAGGGCCGCTCGGTGCCGACGACATGGCTGCACAGGAAAATGGTCGGCCGCACGCCGTGGCGACGGAACACCTCGGCCAGCGCGCGGTTGTTGGCGTGGCCATCGTCGAGCGTCACGAGCAGGGGATAGGCCGGCAGATCGTGCCAGCGCTTCCCGGCCAACACCCGTTCAACCTCGTCCAGGGTGACGAAGGCGTAGTACCGGCCCAGCCACGCGAGATGGCGGTCCATCACATCCGGCGCCGGGTCATGATAGACGATGATGGTCAATCTATAGCGCAAAAGCCACCGCAGGAGATGACCGGTTCCCGATCCGCGGACCAGGGTCCCGAACAGTTCCTTCATTTCACCTCACACGCTGAATGCCGGGTCACAACGCTGCTTTGCTATGCAACGTAATCGGTGGCGGTCCCGAAACCGCATCGCGCATTGGCTTTAAGGCCGCCGGAGGGCGGCCCGTATGACCGTCGTACTCCGGCCGTCCGTCTTGGCGTGCGGGGTGGCGAATGGCACAAGCGGGCGGTCGATCTTCGGGGAGGAATTCGATGTCGCGTGTCGCCGTTGTCGCCGGCGCCT
>DASPMK010000076.1:0-4215 GCA_035627075.1 Azospirillaceae bacterium | reverse complement strand
AACGCCATCAACAGCGGCCTGATTCCCGGCCCGCGCTACCTCGCCAACGGGCAGGAGATCGCCACGACCGGCGGCCTGGGCGACACCTCGCCGCCGCACATCCCTGTGCCGGAGCTGAGCTTCGGCTGCGTCGTCAGCGGGCCGGAGGAGATCAGGCGCGCCGTGCGCATGTTCATCAAGTACGGCGTGGACCTCCTGAAGCTCAACATCTCCGGCGAAGAGATCGCCGGCGTGGCGGCGGAGGAGACGCCCATGTGCGACGACGAGGTCGCCATGGCGGTGAGCGAGGCGCACCGGCGCGGCAAGCGGGTGTGCGCCCACGCGCGCTCGGCGGAATCGGTGAAGATGTGCGTCCGCCACGGGGTGGACATCATATATCACGCCTCCTACGCCGACGAGGAGGCCCTGGACATGCTGGAGGCCGCGAAGCACAAGCACTTCGTGGCGCCCGCGCTCGCGTGGCTGATCCGCACGGGGCGCGACGCCGCCGACTGGGGCATCAGGCCGGACAGCCCGCTCGCCATCAAGTACCAGCGCGAGGCGGAAATCGCCTGCGAAACCATGCGCAAGATGCTGAAGCGCGGCATCCGCGTGCTGCCCGGCGGCGATTATGGCTTCGCCTGGATCCCGCACGGCACCAACGCCAAGGACCTGGAGTACTTTGTCGAGTACTGCGGCTTCTCGCCCATGGAGGCCATCGTCTCCACCACCAAGTGGGGCGGCGAGATCATGGGCCGGCCGGGCGAACTGGGGCAGGTCAAGGAAGGCTACCTCGCCGACCTGATCCTGGTGGACGGCGATCCGGTGGCGAACATCCGCATCCTCCAGGACCGTTCGCGCCTGCTGTTCATCATGAAGGACGGCGAGTTCCACAAGGCGCCCGAGGTTGCCCAGCAACGCGCCCGCTTCGGGGTGGTGGCGTGAAGCAGTTCATCCTCACCACGCTCAACGGGCTGACGCTGGGCGCCTTGTACTTCCTGGTCGCCAGCGGCTTCACGCTGGTGTTCGGGCTGATGCGCAACGTCAACCTCGCGCATGGGGCGCTCTATCTGCTGGGCGCCTACGTCGGCTGGACGGTGGCGGACAAGACGGAATACTGGCTGCTGGGCGTGGCCGCCGGCTTCGCCGCCACGGCCATCCTGGGCCTCGCCTTCCAGCTTCTGATCTTCCGGCGCATGGAGGGGCAGGACCTGCGGCAGACCATGGTGACCATCGGCCTCGCCATCGTGCTGGCCGACCTGATGCTGTGGGTGTGGGGTGGGGAGACCTACCAGTTCACCCCGCCGGAGGTCGTCGACGGCTCGGTGGCGCTGCCGTTCACGCCGAACTGGCGCTACCCGACGTACCGCGTGGCGCTGCTGCTGGCGGCGGCGGCCATCGGCATCGGGCTGTGGCTGTTCCTCAACCGCACCAAGGTCGGGATGATGATCCGCGCCGGGGTGGACGACCGCGCCATGCTGGCGGCCAGCGGCGTCAACGTGCAGCGCGTCTTCGCCGTCACCTTCATGGTCGGCGCCGGGCTGGCGGGGTTCGCGGGCGTGGTCGGCGGCACGGCGCTGTCCATCGCGCCGGGCGAGGACGTGCGCTACCTGCTGGCTTCGCTGATCGTCGTCATCGTTGGCGGCCTGGGCAGCATCTCGGGGGCCGCCGTCGGCGCGCTGATCATTGGCTTGGCCGAGCAGTACGGGCTCGCCTACTCGCCCACCTACGGGGCGGTCTACACCTTCCTGATCCTGGTGGCGGCGCTGGCGCTGCGGCCGCAGGGGCTGATGGGGCGGCGGGCATGACCATCGCCATCCCGGAATCAAATTTGGGCGATCCCACTGTTGCGGCCCCCGCCAACGCGGCGCTCCACGGGCGGATCGCCAAATACGCGGCACTGGGTCTGGCCCTGCTGGTCTACCCGCTGGTGGCCGGCGACTTCTGGGTGGTGCAGATCGGCGCGCAGGCACTGTTCATGGGCACCATCGCGCTGTCGCTGATGTGGCTGGGCGGCTATGGCGGCATGGTCAGTCTGGCGCAGCTCACCTTCGCCGGGGTGGCCGGCTACATGCTGGCGCTGTTCGGCGCTTCCAACCATCCGGAGCTGTCGCTGGGCTGGCCCTGGTGGGCGGCGCTGCCGGTCGCGCTGCTGATCGCCACCGCATTCGCCACGCTGACCGGCATGCTGGCGGCGCGGACGGAGGGCATCTACACCATCATGATCACGCTGGCGATTGCGGTGGCCTTCTCGCTGTTCTGCCGGCAGAACTACGCGCTGTTCAACGGCTTCTCCGGCTTCGCCGGGCTGAAACCGCCGGTGATCTGGGGCGTGGACCTGCGCGCTTCGCTGCCGTTCTACTACCTGTGCCTCGCCTTCGCGGCGGGAGCCTATGCGGGGGTGGTCTACGTCACGCGTTCCACCTTTGGGCTGGCCTTGCAGGCGGTGCGCGACAACCCGCGGCGCATGCACGCCATCGGCTTCAACGTGTATGCCCACAGGGTGGCGGCCTACGCCATGTCAGGGCTGCTGGCGGCCATCGGCGGCGTGCTGCTGGTGTGGTTCAACGGCCGCATCTCGCCCGATTCCATCGACGCCGGGCCCAGCATCAACGTGCTGGTCATGGCCGTGCTGGGCGGCATGGTGCACCCGATCGGCCCGTACGTGGGTGCCTTGGCTTTCATCCTGTTGCAGAACTTCGCCGTCGACCTGATCGACCCCGAGCGGTTCAACCTGGTCATCGGCGTCGCCTTCCTGGTCATCGTGCTGGCGTCCCCCGACGGTCTGGTCGGGCTGTGGCGCCGCGTGTTCCGCAAGCGCTCTTAACAAAGACGCGGCCGAGGGCGGCCGCGGCCATAAGGGAGGGACCAATGAGGACGTTCAAGGGTGTGCCGTTCAGGGGTGTGCTGGCCGCCGCGACGATGCTCACCGCCCTCGCCGCGGGACCGGCGGCGGCGCAGGACACCATCAAGGTCGGCGGCCTCGCCACGTTGGAAGGCGCCTTCGCCGTCATGGGCCAGGACAGCATGCGCGGTCTGGAGATGGCGCTGAAGGAATCCAACTACATGGCCGGCGGCAAGAAGATCGAGCTGATCAAGGGCTCATCCGACGCCAAGCCGGACAACGCCATCAAGGCGGCGCGCAAGCTGGTGGAACAGGACGGGGTGAAGATCCTCATCGGGCCGCTGTCGGGATCCGAGGGCGTGGCCATGCGCGACTACGCCAAGACGCATCCGGAGGTGACCTTCATCAACGGCTCCTCGGCGGCGCAGGAGACGACGCTGAAGGACCCGGCGCCCAACTTCTTCCGCTTCTCCACCGACGGCGTGCAGTGGCAGGCCGGCCTGGGTGAGCACACGTTCAAGACCAAAGGCTACAAGAAGGTCGCCGTCGTCGCCGAGGACTACAGCTTCCCGTACAGCCAAGTGATGGGCTTCATGGTCGATTACTGCAAGGCGGGCGGCAAGGTGGTGGACAAATTCTGGGTGCCGATCGGCAACAAGGACTACAGCTCCGTCATCGCGAAGATCCCAGACGGCATCGACGCCGTCTACGTGGCCCTGGGCGGGGCGGACGCCATCAACTTCCTGACGCAGTACGAGCAGTCGGGCGGCGACAAACCGATGGTCGCCGGCTCCATCACCGTGGATCAGACGGTGCTGGGCGCCAAGGGCAAGCAGCGCAGCCACCTGATCGGCACGCCCTCGGCTGGCCCCATCGCCGACACCTGGGACGATCCCAAGTGGAAGGAGTTCGTCGCCGCCTACAAGAAGAACTTCCCCGACGGGCTGCCGTCGCCATCCTTGTTCATGCACGCCTACTATCTGGCCGGCAAGGCGATGGTCGCCGCACTCGATCAGGTGAAGGGCGATCTGTCGGACAACCAGAAGGGCTTCCAGGCGGCGCTGGCCAAGCTGGAACTCGACACGCCGACCGGCAAGGTCAAGCTGGACAGGAACCGGCAGGCGGTCGCCGACATCTTCCTGACCGAGGTGGTGGAGGGGCCGGACGGCAAGCTGATGAACAAGGTGGTCAAGGTCATCCCGCAGGTGACGCAGACCCTGGGCATGCCCGAGGCCGAGTTCGTCAAGATGGGACCGGCCAGCCGCGACAACCCCGAGTGCCGGAGCTGACCCCCACCCTGACCCTCCCCCGCTGGGCGGGGGAGGGGATCAAGGCTCCTCCCCCCGCCCAGCGGGGGGAGGTCGGGAGGGGGGCTGAGAGCGAGAACGCAT
>DASPMK010000075.1:0-4351 GCA_035627075.1 Azospirillaceae bacterium | reverse complement strand
GGTGCAACGGAACTCCAGGTAATCGAAAGTAGTCTGCGGGTTGCCCTGAAGCAGGGAAACCAACGGCTGCGTCAGCGGAGCCAGGAACTGCGCCACATGGGTCCCGGCCCGGCCCGTCACCAGAAGGCCCCGCTCTTCCAGCTTCGCCAGCCCATCCCGGAGCGATGGTCGCGATACGTCGAGCTTGAGCGCCAGTTCCCGTTCCGGCAGCAGCTTCTCCCCCGGGCGCAACGCGCCCTCGAGGATAAGCTTCTCCAGGTGCTCGGCAATGGCGTCCGACAGTTTGGCCGGCTTGATGGTCCCGTTCATGGCTGTTGCGCTTCCTCACGCTTTTTCACGTTCACGCGGGAGTTGGCGTCTCCCGTGCCTTGTCCCTGGTAGATAGCGGCGGTCTGGGGGATTGTCCACCCTGTGCTGATAGGCATTAAAATTTACCGTTGCCATTTGTGGTCAATTTGTTTATCCAACAAACTTCGTTGGACAAGAGATGTCCTCATCCGGCACCATCGCGCAGGTTCCTTGCCCGCAACGACGCCCAGCAAGGCAGCGCGTATCGGCGCGAGGAGCGTTAGGTGATCTGGTCGCAGGTTTACGATCCATTGGACAACATGTGGCTGTTGACGCTGTTCGCGTCGCTGCCGGTTATCGTCATGCTCGACGGGCTGGGCATTTTCCACATCAAGGCGCATTGGGCCTCCCTTCTTGGCCTTGTCGTCGCTCTTGTCGTGGCCGTTCTCGTCTTCGGCATGCCGGCGCCGATGGCCGGCAAGACCGCCGACATCGAACAGATGCCGGCCTATGGCGTCCACGGGCCGAAGGATCTCCTGGTCCTGGTGCTCACGGACCGCTAAGGAAAAAGGAACACGTATGCCCGCGAGCCGCTACGACGTCCTGTGCCAAGACCTGGAAGCCGCCTTCCCACGGGAACGGCTGGTGCGCGATCCCCTGCGCCGACTCGCCTACGGCACCGATGCCAGCTTCTACCGCCTGATCCCCGAAGTGGTGGCGGTGGTGGAGAGCGAGGCCGAGGTAATCCGCCTCATCCGGTCCTGCCGCCGCCATCGGCTCCCCCTCACCTTCCGTGCCGCCGGCACCAGCCTGTCCGGTCAGGCGGTGAGCGACAGCGTGATGGCCCTGTTGGGCGACGGCTGGAACGCCAGCGTGATCGCCGCCGACGGCTCGACCATTCGCCTGCGCCCCGGCGTGATCGGGGCCGAGGCCAACCGGCGGCTGGCTCCCTTCGGGCGCAAGATCGGCCCCGACCCGGCGTCCATCAACGCCGCCAAGATCGGCGGCATCGCCGCCAACAACGCCTCGGGCATGTGCTGCGGCACGGCGCAGAACAGCTATCGCACGCTGGAGGCGATGCGGGTGATCCTGGCCGACGGCACCTTGCTGGACACCGCCGATCCCGCCAGCCGGCAGACTTTCGCCGCGTCGCACGGCGCGCTTCTCGACGCCTTGCGCGCCCTGGGCGAGCGCACCCGCGCCGATCAAACCCTGGCCGACCGCATCCGCCACAAGTTCAAGATCAAGAACACCACCGGCTACAGCCTCAACGCCCTGGTCGATTTCACAGACCCCTTCGACATTCTCCAGCACCTGATGATCGGCTCGGAGGGCACGCTGGGCTTCATCGCCGAAATCACCTACCGCACCGTACCCGAGCATCCGGCCAAGGCCAGCGCGCTGCTGTTCTTTCCCACCATCGCCGAAGCCTGCCGCGCCGTCACCGAGTTGAAAGCGACGCCGGTGTCGGCGGCGGAACTGATGGACCGCGCCGCGTTGCATTCGGTCGAGGACAAGCCGGGCATGCCCGGCTTCATCCGCACCCTCGGCCCCACGGTAACGGCGTTGCTGGTGGAAACCCGCGCGGCGGACCTGGACGCGCTGCTGGCGCAGGTGAACGTCATCACCCGCCTTCTCGACGGCATGCACCTGTTGAAGCCGGCCTTCTTCACCGCCGATCCGGCGGAGTGCGAAAAGCTGTGGAAGATCCGCAAGGGGCTGTTCCCCGCGGTGGGCGCCGTGCGCGACACCGGCACCACGGTGATCATCGAGGACGTCGCCTTCCCGCTCGACCGGCTGGCCGAGGCCACGGTGGAGCTTCAAGACCTGATGATCCGCCATGGCTATCACCGGGGCATCATCTTCGGCCACGCCCTGGAAGGGAACCTGCACTTCGTCTTCACCCAGGGTTTCGGCAATCCGGCGGAGGTGGAGCGTTACCGGCGCTTCATGGACGACGTCTGCCGTCTGGTGGTCGACAAATACGATGGCTCGCTGAAGGCCGAGCACGGTACCGGCCGCAACATGGCTCCCTTCGTGGAACTGGAATGGGGCGCCCAGGCCTATGACCTGATGCGGGAAATCAAGGCGCTGTTCGATCCCGAGGGACTGCTGAATCCCGGCGTCATCCTCAACGACGACCCGGAAGCCCACCTCAAGAACCTGAAGCCCCTGCCCCCCGCCCACGAGTTTGTCGACACCTGCATCGAGTGCGGCTTTTGCGAGCCGCAATGCCCCTCGCGCGGCCTGACGCTGACGCCACGCCAGCGCATCGTCGGCTGGCGGGAGATTTCACGCCAGACCGCCAACGGCGACACCCCCGCCACCCTGAGCGCGGCCTACGACCATCAGGGCATCGACACCTGCGCCGCCTGCGGCCTGTGCACCACCGCCTGCCCGGTAGGGATCGAAACCGGAGCGCTCACCAAGGTTCTGCGCGGCCAGCGCCGCAACGGCTTCGACCGCCGCGTCGCCGATCTGACCGCCCGGCATATCGATACCGTCACCGGCCTTGCCCGCCTGGCGTTCGATGCCGCCGCCCTGGCCCAGCGCGCCCTGGGCGATGAGGGTGTCGACCGGGTGGGCCGCCTCGCCCGCCGTCTGTCCGGCGACCGGCTGCCGTTGTGGTCGCATACCCTGCCGACCGGAGCCCGTTTTGCCCCGTCCCACTCGGTGCGCAAGCCGGGTGCCCCCTGCGTCGTATACATGCCCAGTTGCGCCAGCCGCACCATGGGGCCGCCGGTGGGAGCCCCCGAGACGGACTCCCTTCCCACCCGCACGGCGGCACTGCTGGCCAAGGCCGGCTACGAGGTGGTCTATCCGCGCGACCTCCCCTCCCTGTGCTGCGGCCAGCCGTTCGACAGCAAGGGCCTGCCCGAACAGGCCGCGTCGCTGGCCGACACCCTGGCCGCCGCACTGGACGAGGCAAGCGAGGGCGGCACCCTGCCCATCGTCTTCGACACCAGCCCGTGCGCTTTGCGGATGAAGAGCCGCGGTGCCGATGGGCTGCCGGTCCAAGACATCGTCGAGTTCATCCACGACCATCTCATGAACCGCCTCACCCTTACCCGCCAGCCCGGCCCGGTGATGCTCCACACCACCTGCTCGACTCGCCGCATGGGGCTGGACACCAAAATCCGCGCCATCGCCGAGGCCTGCGTGGACAAGGTGGTGCCCGCCGATGTCGGCTGTTGCGGTTTCGCTGGCGACAAGGGCTTCACCCAGCCCGACCTCAACGCGCACGCCCTGCGAACCCTGAAGGAAGCGGTGCCGGAGGGTTGCACAGGCGGTTATTCCACCAGCCGCACCTGCGAAATCGGCTTGTCATTCCACGGCGGAACGCACTACCGATCGATTGTCTATCTTCTGGACGACTGTTCGGAACCTGCCCCCACCGCTGGCTGACCACCGCCGCAAAGCGCCCGCGCCGCCATGGCGGAGTGCCTTTGCTTGGCCTTCTTTCCGCTCAATCAGCAACTTTAAAGCGAACGAATCAATACTTTTGATAACATATAAAATTTAAACTTATTATTAACTTCCCTGGAAAAAAATGTCGCTTGATGACGTCCGACAAAAGTAGCAAGACCCCTGTTGAATTAGCAAAAGCTAATGGAATAGGGTTTTCGCGGCCACAACCGTTGTTTGAACCGTCCAAATCTCAGGCACGGACATCATTCGTGTTGCATTTTTTGATAACACCTCAAGCTTTCGACAATTTCTTATACTGGACGGCAGTGGAAGAGAGTGCCCATGGCGCGTAAAATCAGATCTGGAAAGCATAACCCTGCCGGAAATATTTCGCAGGCAGCCCGAAGCACTGTATTTGGCCGCGCCCTGGCTCTCGAACCCAGAATGCTGTTTGACGCGGCGGCCGGACCGACCGCAGCACAGACCCTGACCGACGCCCATGCCGACCGCCATCTGGACCGCGTCATCCACGGCACGGAAAACCAGCCCGATTCCGGCCTTCTCGACGCCCTTTCCCGACTGGCAACCGACCGGCAGCCCGCTGCCGCCGATGTCCGCGCGCCGAGCGTTGAAGTGGCCGATGCCTCGCCGCGCG
>DASPMK010000074.1:0-11108 GCA_035627075.1 Azospirillaceae bacterium | reverse complement strand
GGTGCTGCTGGCCCCGATGGCGCGGATGCTGGGGGAACGGCGCGGCCGGTTGTCGCTGTCGGCCCTGTCGATGCGCACCCTGCTCGATGGCATCAGCATCCGTCTGGACGAATCCCGTGAACTGTCACGCTATCTCATCAGCCTCTTGATCTTCCTCGGTCTGCTCGGCACCTTCTGGGGGCTGCTGCACACCGTGCGGTCGGTGGCCGGGGTGATTTCCGGCCTGTCGGTGGACGGCTCGAACGACATCGGCGCGGTGTTCCTCAATCTCCAGCACGGGCTGGAGGCCCCCCTGGCCGGCATGGGCCACGCCTTCTCCGCCTCGTTCTTCGGTCTTGCCGGCTCGCTGGTGCTGGGCTTCCTGGAGCTTCAGGCAAGCCAGGCGCAGAACCGTTTCGTCATGGAGGTGGAGGACTGGCTGTCCGGCGCCACGCGCCTGTCCTCGGGCATGGGGCCGTCGGACGCGGGCGACGGCGGCCCGGTGTCGGCCTACCTCCAGGCGCTCCTGGAGCAGATGGCCGAGAACCTGGAGGCGCTTCAGCGCACGGTGCAGCAGGCGGAGGAGGGACGGCGCGCGTCGAACGCCAACGTGATGGCGCTGACCGAGCGGCTGTCCGTCCTGACCGACCACATGCGGGCGGAACAGAGCCTGATGGTCAAGCTGGCGGAAAACCAGCTGGAGATGCGCCCGGTGATGCAGCGGCTGGCCGAGGCGACGGTGCAGGGCGGCTTCGGCATCGACGACGCCACCCGCCAGCATATTCGCAATCTGGATGTCTATCTGGCCCGGCTGCTGGAAGACGTGGCCCAGGGCCGCAATCAGATTACCCAGGAAATCCGTAGCGAGATCAAGCTTCTTGCCCGCACCATCGCGGCCCTGGCCGAAGAGGGCGAGCCGCGATGAAGGACCGCTGATCCATGCCGCTCCCGTCATCCCGCTCCTCCGCCCGATCGATCAACGCTTGGCCGGGTTGGGTTGATGCCCTGTCGTCGCTGATCATGGTCATCATCTTCCTGCTGATGGTGTTCGTGCTGGCGCAGTTTTATCTTGCCACGGCCTTGACCGGCCGCGATCAGGCGCTTCAGCAGCTCAACACCCGCATCGCCGAGTTGGGCGACCTGTTGGACCTGGAGCGTCGATCCTCGGACGACCTGCGCGCCAACGTCGCCAAACTGACTGCCGAGCTTCAGGGGGCGCTGGTCGCCAAGGAGGAGGCGACCCGTCAGTTGACGGTCTTGCTGACCGAGCGCGACGAGATGGCCGGGCGGTTGACGGTGTTGACCGACCGTGCCGCCGTCCTGGAGCGGACCGCCAAGGAGTTGGAGGACGCCAACAAGATCATTGCCGCCGACAAGGAGACGATCGAGCTGAAGCTGCACGAGATCGCCAGCCTTCAGGCCGATCTTGCCGCCCTGCGCGAGGCGCGGGAGAAGGCGGAGGCCGAACTGGCCACCTTGGCGGCCGAGCGCGCCAGGACCGGTGAAACCCTGCGGCTGACCGAGGAGGAGCGCAAGGAACTCCTGGCCGAGGTGGGGGGCTTGCGCGACCGCTCCAAGGAACTGGAGGCGAAGCTGGCGGAAGCCGAGGAGCGGACGGTGCTAGCGCAAAAGGACATCGAGGCGCGTGACATCCGCATCGACGAGTTGATGGCCGCCACCTCGACCACCCAAGCCGCGCTGGACGAACAGCAGAAGCTGACCACCGAGAGCCAGCGGCAAGTGATGTTGCTGAACCAGCAGATCGACGCACTGAAGGGGCAGATTGCCCGGTTGAACACGGTGCTGGAGGCTTCGGAGGCGAAGAACAGGGAGCAGGAGGTGCAGATCTTCGATCTGGGCAAGCGGCTGAACGCCGCCTTGGCCACCAAGGTCGAAGAGCTGGCGCGCTACCGGTCGGAATTCTTCGGGCGGCTGCGCGAGGTGCTGGGGCAGCGCCAGGATATCCGCATTGTCGGCGACCGCTTCGTCTTCCAGTCGGAGGTACTGTTCCCCACCGCTTCGGCGGTTTTGCAGGAGCAGGGCAAGGACAAGCTGGCGGAACTGGCCCGCACGCTGCTCGACATCGCCGGCAAGATTCCGTCGGAGGTCAACTGGGTCTTGCGGGTCGATGGCCACACCGACCGCCGTCCCATCGCCACCGCGCAATTCCCCTCCAACTGGGAACTGTCGATGGCGCGGGCGATGTCAGTGGTGCGCTTTCTGATCGACCAAGGCATTCCGGCAGAACGGCTGGCCGCCGCCGGCTTCGGCGAGTTCCAGCCGCTGGACGGCGGCGGCAGCGAGGAAGCCTATTCCCGCAACCGCCGCATCGAGATCAAGTTCGACCAGAGGTAAAGGGCGATCCTTCGCGGGCATTTAGCAGGGGCGGTCGCTTGCATCCTCGCCAACCCGGAATTGCAGCGCCGCCAGCCGGGCGTAGAGCCCGCCCTCACGGATCAGTTCGGCGTGGGTGCCGGTGGCGATCACGCGGCCCCGGTCCATCACCATAAGGCGATCGGCGTTTTGCACCGTGGCCAGCCGGTGGGCGATGATCAGGGTGGTGCGGTGCCGCATCAGGTGTTCGAGCGCCTCCTGCACCACGCGCTCGCTTTCGGCATCCAGCGCCGAGGTGGCCTCGTCAAGCAGCAGGAGCGGCGGGTTGCGCAGGATGGCGCGGGCAATGGCGATGCGCTGGCGCTGACCACCGGACAGGCGCACTCCCTTCTCACCCAGGAAGGTGTTCAGCCCTTGGGGCAGGGCGTCCAGGAAGTCCAGGGCATGGGCAGCTTCGGCGGCGGCGCGGACCTCGGCGTCGCTGGCCTCCGGGCGGCCGTAGCGGATGTTCTCCCAGGCATTGGTCGAGAAGATTACCGGGTCCTGTGGCACGATGCCGATGCGCCGCCGCACCTCGGCCGGATCGGCGGCGCGGATGTCCACGCCGTCCAGCGCCACGCGGCCCGCTTGCGGATCGTAATAGCGCAGCAGCAGTTGGAACACGGTGGTCTTGCCCGCACCCGACGGGCCGACCAGCGCCACCGTCTCGCCCGGCGCCACGTCCAGCGAGAAGCCCTCCAGTGCCGCGTCATCCGGGCGAGACGGGTAATGGAACCGCACGTCCTCGAACGCCACCGCGCCGCGAGGCGGCACCGGCAGGGGGACGGGGGAGGCGGGGGCGGTGATTGCCGGCCGGGTGGCGAGCAGGTCGAACAGCCTCTCGGTGGCGCCGGCGGCGCGCTGGAGGTCGCCGATCACCTCGGAGATGGCGCCGACCGATCCGGCGACCACCACCGAGTAGAGCACGAAGGCCGACAATTGGCCCGGCGAGAGCCGCCCGGCCAGCACGTCGTGTCCGCCGATCCACAGGATGGTGCCCACGGCCCCGAACACCAGCACGATCACCACCATGGTCATCACCGCCCGCACCCGGACGCGGTCCAGCGACGCCGCGAAGGCGTCCTCGACGCGGGCGGCGAACTGACGGCGCTCCTCTCCCTCGTGGTTGAAGGCCTGGACGGTGCGGATGGCCGACAGCGTCTCCTCGATAAAGGAGCCGACATCGGCCACCTTGTCCTGGCTGGCGCGCGACAGGCGCCGCACGCGGCGGCCGAAGACGATGATCGGGATGACAACCAGCGGCACCACCGCCAGCACCAGCAGTGTCAGCTTCACGCTGGTCAACAGCAGCATCGCCATGCCGCCGAGGAACATCAGGAAGTTGCGCAACGCGATCGATGCCGACGACCCCACCACCACCTGCAACAGCGTGGTGTCGGTGGTCAGCCGGGACAGGATTTCGCCGGTTTTGGTGGTTTCGAAGAAGCCGGCGTCGAGTTTCAGGACATGGTCGTAAACCGCCTTGCGCAGGTCGGCCACCACCCGCTCGCCCACCCACGACACCAGGAAGAATCGGCCGTAGGTGGCCCCGGCCATCAGCACGATAACGCCGAGCAGCACCAGCAGCGCCCGGTCGAGCAGGGCGGCGTCGCCCGCCGCGAAACCGTGATCCACCAACACCCGCAATCCCTGCCCCAGGCCCAGCACGGTGCCGGCCGCCACCGTCAGCGCCACCATGGCGCCGGCGATCGGGAGTTTGTAGGGCAGCAGGAAGGGGATGAGCTGGCGCAACGGCCCCAGGTCACGCCGCGCGCGGCCGTTTCCCGGCGCATCGGGCTTGAGGTTGGCTTCGGCGTACGAAGGTTCGCGGAGCAACGGTCTGACCTGCGGTTTGTGTAGAAATGGCATGCCGGTATAGCAAGGCGGGGTGGAAGGGTCCAGCGCGGGAGCGCTTAAAGGCTTGCAACCGACGGCGGGGGCGGCTATAAGGCCCGCTCGTTTTTTTGGGAATTCGCGGCCATGAAAGCAGACATCCATCCGGACTACCACGAGATCAACGTGGTGATGACCGACGGCACCACGTTCCAGACCCGGAGCACCATGGGCAAGGCGGGTGACACCATCCGCCTGGACATCGATCCGAAGTCGCACCCGGCGTGGACGGGTGTGCAGAAGCTGATCGATACCGGGGGGCAGATCGCCAAGTTCAACAAGCGTTTCGCCAACTTCGGCATCAAGTAAGCCTTACGGCTGCTTTTTTCGCTTGGCTGCGTCAGGGCGCCCGAGACTCTTCCGGGCGCCTTTTCGCATGCCCGGGTGGCGGGTTGGCCAGGAATGCATCCTGGCCCGCCGCTTCAGACCGAGGCGATGACGTCGTTGAACGCCTTGACCGCCGCCGCCGGCCCTTCCGGGTGATTCCACACGGCTGTCACCACCGCCAGGAAGTCCGCCCCGGCCTCGACCAGCGGCCGGCAATTGTCCGGCGTGATACCGCCGATGGCGACGCACGGCACCTCCATCAGCTCGCTCCACCACTGGAGCAACTCCGGTTCGGGGCGGTAGTCCGACGGCTTGGTGGTGGTGGGGAAGAAGGCGCCGAAGGCCACGTAGTCGGCTCCCGCTTCGGCGGCCTCCATGGCGAAATGGCGGCTGTCGTGGCTGGTGACGCCGACGATGTGGTCGGGCCCCATGATTTTCCGCGCCTCGCGGTAGGGCGTGTCCATCTGCCCGATGTGGACGCCGTCGCAGCCCATTTCCCGGGCGAGGTCTGGCCGGTCGTTGAGGATGAAGGCCACCTCCCGGCTCTGCGCCACCGGCGCCAACGCCTGGCAGGCGCGGCGGATGGTGTCGTCGTCCACCTCCTTCAGACGCAGTTGCACGCAGGCGATGTCGCCGGCGTCGAGCGCCGAGGCCAGCACGGGGGCGAACTGAGCCGGCTCAAGCGCCGGCGGGGTTACGAGGTAAAGTCGGCAGTCCGCCATGTCCCGTGCTGTCTCCATTCAAATCATGCCTTGCCCTGGTAAATTCTCACCAGGGTGTCGAGAAGCGCTAGTGCGTCCTCGCGCGGGCGTTGGAAGCTGTTGCGGCCGATGATCGAACCGTTGCCGCCGCCGTCGCGGATGGCGCGGGCGTCATCGAAGATCGAGTCCTCTCCCTTCGCGGCCCCGCCGGAGAACACCACCAGCCGGCGCCCATTGAAGCACGATTGCACCACATGGGCCACCCGTTCGGTGAGGGTGGATATCGGGATCTCGCGGGTCTGGTAGACTTTCTGGGCTTCGGCGTTCTCCAGGTGGTCGGTCGGCAGCTTCACCTTGACGATGTGGGCACCCAGCAAAGCCGCCATGTGGGCAGCGTAGGCGATCACGTCCACCGCCAGCTCGCCGTCCTTCGACAGCGTGCCGCCGCGCGGATAGGACCACACCACCACCGCCAGCCCCTTGGCCTTGGCCTCGACCGCCAGATCGCGCAGTTCCTCGTACTGGCCGTACATGGCGTCGGAAGCTGGATAAATGGTGAAGCCGATGGCGGAGCAGCCGAGCCGCAACGCGTCGTCCACCGTGGCGGTCACCGCCTGATCGGCCCCTTCCTTCTGGCGCGACAGGCTGTTGGCGCTGTTCATCTTGAGAATGGTGGGGATCGCGCCGGCGAAGGTGTCGGCCCCGGCCTCCAGCCAGCCTAGCGGGGCGGCATAGGCGTTGAGCCCGGCGTCGATGGCCAGCTGATAGTGATAGTGCGGGTCGTAGCCGGCGGGATTGGAGGCGAAGCTGCGGGCGGGGCCGTGCTCGAACCCCTGGTCCACCGGCAAGATGATCATCCGCCCGGTACCGCCCAGCCGGCCTTCCATCAGAATGCGGGCGAGATTGGCCTTGGTGCCGGGGGCGTCGCTCTCGTAATGGGCGAGGATTTCCTTGACGCGGCGGGTGAGTTTCATGGGCCGGTTCCCTCCGGTGGGGGTTGGGGATGCCGGGAAACATGGTGGCGCCTAGTCGCAACGTCAGCCTTGACCGACGGGGGCATCCGGTTGGCCAAGCCACCGCCGACAGGCAGTCTCCGCGTCGCGCGCGCCGGCAAGGTCCAGCACCGGGCCGAGATCGTCCACCAAGGCGGCACCAGCCTGGGCCGCCATGTCGCGAAGCCGCTCCGCCACGTCGGGGCGGCCGGTGAAGCGCAGATGGCGGCATCCCGCCCGGATGCCGGCCATCACCGCCCCCGGCGCGTCGCCGCAGTCGAGCACCGCCGTTGCCTCGGTCGTGGGGAAGGCGGCCGTCGCCTTGCGCATCAGCGCCAGGAACCAGCCGGCACCGGCATAGGCCCCGGCGCCGGCTGGGCTGGCCAGGGTCACCGGCACGCCGAGCGCGGCGGCGGCGGCCAGGGCGGCGCGGGCGTGGGACAGATCGTGGATAATGATGGCGGGCATGGCGCGGCAGGCGGTTGCGAAGATGTCGGGAGATGGCATGAGAGCGCTTATCTATTCCGGTTGAGGCTGCCGGCCTTGTCAATACCACGTCTCCCCCGCGACGGCCTTTGCGGGCCGGGCGCATCACCGGCGACACCGCGCCGCAGTTCCAGAATTGAGACAGGTCAACGAGCCGCGCCGGCGTTGCCGCTTATCCTGCGCAGGTGGCGGGGCGGAGGAGAGCGGACCCATGATGGAGTACAAGGGCTATAAGGCCCAGATCGACTTCGACAACGAAGCCGGGGTCTTCCATGGTGAAGTGATCAATCTGCGCGAGGGCATCACCTTCCACGGTCGCTCGGTGGAAGAACTGCGTCACGCCTTCCAAGGCGCGGTCGAGGATTATCTGGCGGAGAGCGCCGCCCGGGGGCAGGCGGCGGAGCAGCCGTTTTCCGGCAAATTCATGATCCGCCTGTCGCCCGAACTCCATCGCCGTGTCGCCGCCGCCGCGCTATGCTCCGGCAAACCGCTGAATACCTGGATCGCCGACCGCCTGGGCGAGGCCGTCGGGCCGGGCTGAGACGGCGGCGGCCCCTTCATTTTCGGCGGGCCGAGGAAGGCGCGTCAGCAGGGGGCGGCGGCAAAGGCCGCTGTCAAGTAGCCCATGCCGACGACGCGCACGAAATGCTCGTTGAAGGCGCCGGTATCGGCCACGCCCGGCGTGGCGGCGAACCAGCCTTCCGGGGTGGAACGTGTTGGCGGGCGCCGGGGAGGCGGGGCATGGAGTCCCCCAAGGGTTTGTCGGACGACAAAAGCCAGAACGAGACAGCCCACCCCGGGTGTGATGCGGGCGGTGTTTGAACACTTCCATTATCTGCCGCCCGTATCACCCTCTCGCACCTTGCTTCGCAAGGTGCTGTCGGGTTTGAACCAAAGGCGATTAATGGAAGCCATCAACCGCCTTTGGTATGACAGGACCGGAGGATTTTTTTTCGCGCAAACGAAAAGGGCGCCCCGCGAGGGACGCCCTTTCGTTACTGCCGACGAGGGAAGGCGGCTTAGCCGACCTTGTGCATGGCGACGGCGGTGTCGCTCATGCGGTTGGAGAAACCCCACTCGTTGTCGTACCAGGTCAGGATGCGCACGAAGTCGCCCTCGATCACCTTGGTTTCCTTCAGCGCGAAGATCGAGCTGCGCGGATCGTGGTTGAAGTCGCACGACACCAGCGGCTCGGCGTAGCAGCCCAGCACGCCCTTCAGCGGGCCATCGGCGGCGGCGGCCTGGATGGCGGCGTTGATCTCCTCGGCCGTCGTGGCGCGCTTGGCGACGAACTTGAAGTCCACCACCGACACGTTCGGGGTCGGCACGCGAATGGCGGTGCCGTCCAGCTTGCCCTTCAGCTCCGGCAGAACCTTGCCGACGGCCTTGGCCGCACCGGTCGAGGTCGGGATCATGTTCAGCGCGGCCGCGCGGGCGCGGTGCAGGTCGCTGTGCATGGTATCCACGATCCGCTGGTCGCCGGTGTAGCTGTGGATCGTGGTCATGAAGCCGTGGTCGATGCCGACCAGGTTGTTCAGCACGAAGGCCACCGGCGCCAGGCAGTTGGTGGTGCAGGAGGCGTTGGAGACGATCTTGTGCTCGGCCGTCAGCTTGTCATGGTTGACGCCGTAGACGACGGTCAGGTCCTCGTCGGTGGCCGGGGCGGAGATCAGCACCTTCTTGGCGCCGGCTTCCAGATGCCAGGCAGCCTCGGCGCGCTTGGTGAAGCGGCCCGAGCACTCAAACGCCACGTCGATGCCCAGGTCCTTCCACGGCAGCTTGGTCGGTTCGCGCACCGACAAGGCCTGGACGGGCTGACCGTTGATGACGATGGCGTCCGAGCGGCCCTCGACCTCGAAGGGGAAGCGGCCGTGGACGCTGTCATACTTCAGCAGGTGCGCGTTGGTGGCGACATCGGCGAGGTCGTTGATGGCGACCACTTCCACGTCCTTGCGGCCGGATTCGTAGATGGAGCGCAACACCAGACGGCCGATACGACCGAAACCATTGATAGCAACGCGAACAGCCATGGAATTCCTCCGCTTATGGCAAAACAGCGCCGGGCGCGGGCGCGATTTGGCGCGCACCATGCAATCCTTGCCACCCCCGGGTCAACAACCTCGTGCGTGGCCCTTTACGAAATGGCCACAGGCGTCGGCCGTCCGGCATAGGGGGCCGCCGCACCACGGTTGACGCGCGGGTGGGGCTGCCCCTAATGTGAGGCCCACAACATATTGGTTGCTCGACCTTGGATCTGTGAACGGCGCCCGCCATGCATCGTCTGAACGCCGCCCTTGACCACCTCGACCGGGCTCTTGACCGCATCGAGGCGGCTCTGGAGGTCCGCGAGGCCAGTTACAAGGCCCAGTTGGAGGAGTGCGAAGCCCAGCGGCAGGATACCCAGAGAGCGCTGGAGGCGGCCCGTGCCGGTTTGGCGCACGCGGAGTCCGAGCGCCAGGGGCTGGCCCGCGCGCTGGAAGCGGCGCGCAACGGCGAGAACCGCTTCGATGCCGAGCGTCAGGAACTCCTGCGCCAGATCGAGGTGGCCAAGACCGCCGAGGCCCGCGCCAACGCCGCCGCCGAGGCGGTTTCGGCGCGCCTGGAGTCCGCCATCGAGCGACTGCAGACCGTGCTGGAGGAATAGGCCCATGCCCCGCGTCGAAATCGTCCTTAACGGCCGCATCTATGGCGTCAACTGCGAGGTCGGCGAAGAGGTACGGGTGCGGGAACTGGGGGCATATATCGACGGCACGCTGCGCGAGATCGCGGTGCAGGCGCCGGGCGGCTCGGACGCCCATCTCCTGATGCTGACCTCGCTGGTGCTGGCCGACAAGGTGTTCGACCTGACGGCCGAGGCCAACCAGTTCCGCTCCCAGCTCCAGCCGGCCGCTCCCGTCGCTCCCCCGGCTCCCGCCGCCCCGCCCCCGGCCGACACGGCGGCGGCCGAGGTGGAGGAGGCGGTGGTCGGCGCGGTCGATAAACTGGCCCGGCGGCTTGAGGATATTGCGGCCCGGCTGGAAAGAGCCTAGATAACTCCACAGGGAAGGGGCTGCGCGGCGCGACAGGTCGCATAATCCCTGGGGCCGATAATCATCCTTCTCGGGAGCTGTCCCTATCCGGGCCGTGGCCTGGATACACGGCGCCCACCTGCTGATGCAGGCCGCAAGAGGATACGCAAGACCACCGGCCGGCGCGGCTCCTTCCCGCTCGTTTCTCGAACCGGCCGCGTGTCGGGCTTTTCATAAAACCAAGGTGGCGGATCATGGATGAACAGCGCGAGGCCAAATCCGCGGCCCGCGCGTTCGCGCGGATTCTGCGCGGTCGGGCGGCTCTGGGCGGCGATGGTGCGGCCGAGGCCATTCGCTTGCGCGTGCTGGCCGAGGTGCCGATCCCCCGCGACGCGGTGGTGGCCGGTTACTGGCCGATGGGCACCGAGGCGGACGTCCGGCCGCTGCTGCTGTCTTTGCATCAGGCCGGTCACACCTGCGCCCTGCCGGTGGTGGCCGAACGCGGCCGCCCACTGAGCTTCCGGGCTTGGGCTCCCGAGACGAAACTGGTCAAGGCCGCCTTCGGCGTGCGCGAGCCGGAGGCGACGGCGCCGGAGGTTCGTCCGTCCGTGCTCCTGGTGCCGCTGCTGTCGTTCGACCGCGCGGGGCACCGTCTGGGTTACGGCGGCGGCTTCTATGATCGCACCATCCAGGCTCTGCGGACCGGTGGCGGGGCGCTGACGGTGGGTGTCGGCTTCGCCGCCCAGGAGGTGACGGCGGTGCCGCGCGATGACCACGATCAGGTGCTCGACTGGATCGTTACCGAGGCCTATGCCCTCCAGCCGGCAATCGCCGGCATGCCCGCCTGAGATCGGATTTATCGTATGCGACTGCTTTTCCTGGGGGATGTCGTCGGCCGGAGCGGCCGTGAGGCGGTGTTGCGGCACTTGCCGGTCCTGCGCGAGGCGCTTGCTCCGGATGTGATCGTCGTCAACGCCGAGAACGCGGCCGGCGGTTACGGCATTCAGGACAAGATCGCCCAGGAGTTCTTCGCCGCCGGGGTGGATTGTGTGACCACCGGCAACCACGTCTGGGACCAGAAGGAACTGGTCGGCACCATCGACCGTGAGCCGCGCATCCTGCGCCCGCTGAACTATCCCGAGGGCACGCCCGGCAAGGGGACGGTGGTGCTGCACACGCGCGGCGGCCGCAAGGTGCTGGTGGTCTGCCTGTTGGCGCGGTTGTTCATGGACGCGCTCGACGACCCCTTCCAGGCGATCGAACGGGTGATGCGGCAGGTGCGGCTGGGCGGCACGGTGGACGCCATCATCCTGGACTTCCACGGCGAGGCCACCTCGGAAAAGATGGCG
>DASPMK010000073.1:0-14701 GCA_035627075.1 Azospirillaceae bacterium | reverse complement strand
GCGCGTGGGCCGGCGCGCCAGCCCTTTCAGGCTCTGCACGCCCAACTGCACTCCCAGGTCGTCGGCGGGGAACACGTCCGGGCGGCCCAGCGCCATCAGGAGATAGATTTCGGCACTCCAGCGACCGATGCCCTTCAGGCGGACCAGGGCCGCCACCGCCGTCTCATCGTCGGCCCGCTCCAACCCGTCGAGATCCAAGGCCCCCGAGGCGATGGCCTCGGCCAGCCCCCGACCATAGACCGCCTTCTGGCGGCTGAAGCCCAGGACGCGCAGCGAGTCGTCGTCCAGCGTCAGGAAACCGGCGGCGGTCAACGGTGCTAGCTGTCCGTTCAGCCGGCGCCACACCGCGTCGGCCGAGGCCAGCGACACCTGCTGTTCGAGGATGATGCGCAGGAGTGTCCCAAACCCGGGCTCGCGCCGGGCTGCCGGGACGGTGCCGCCCAGCGCCAGACACGCCGCGAACATGGCGTCGGCAGACGTGAGGTGGGCGACGGCATCGGGAGAAAGGGGATTGTCGAGTATGGTCACAAACGAATGAACCCCCTCTCCCGGCGGGAGAGGGGGAAACCGGTCATCCCACCAGTTCGATGGCGTAATCCTCGATGACGGTGTTGGTGAGAAGCTGCTTGCACATGGCTTCCACCTGCTTCTTCACCTCGGCGACGTCGGTGGCGTCCTTCAGGTCCAACTCGATGTACTTGCCCTGGCGGACGTCCTCGACCTGATCGAAGCCCAGCGAGTGGAGCGCGTGCGCGATGGCCTTGCCTTGCGGGTCGAGCACGCCGCGCTTCAAAGTCACATGAACCTTGGCCTTCATCGTACCCCCACCTTTTCCTTACTGCATCGCCTTGGGACCCTTGAGGTCGGCGGGGCCGCCCTCGGGCAGGATTCCCAGGCGCCGCGCCACTTCCTGGTACGCTTCCTCGACATTGCCGAGATCCTGGCGGAAGCGGTCCTTGTCCAGCTTCTCGTTGGTCTTGGCGTCCCACAGGCGGCAGTTGTCGGGGCTGATCTCGTCGGCGAGGACGATTCGCATCTCCTCGTTCTCCCACAGCCGGCCGAACTCCAGCTTGAAGTCGACGAGCTTCAGGCCGACGCCGAGGAACAGGCCGGAGAGGTAGTCGTTGACGCGCAGCGCCATCGACAGGATCTCGTCCAGGTCCTGGGGGGCGGCCCAGCCGAAGGCGGTGATGTGCTCTTCCGAAACCATCGGGTCGCCCAGTTCGTCGGACTTGTAATAGTACTCGACGATGGAGCGCGGCAGTTGGGTGCCTTCGGGGATACCGAAGCGCTTGGTCAGCGAGCCCGCCGCGATGTTGCGGACCACCACCTCCAGCGGAATGATCTCAACCTCGCGCACCAGCTGTTCGCGCATGTTGAGACGCCGCACGAAGTGGGTCGGGACGCCGATTTCCCCAAGGCGGGTCATCAGGAATTCGGAGATCCGGTTGTTCAGGACCCCCTTTCCGGTGATGGTACCCTTTTTCTTGTTATTGAACGCGGTCGCGTCGTCCTTGAAGTACTGAACGAGAGTGCCAGGCTCCGGTCCCTCGAAGAGGACTTTCGCCTTGCCCTCGTAGATCCGCCGGCGTCGTGTCATGGTGGTCTTCCGAAGTGGCGCGGACCGGCCGCGCAACCGGCCGGTCCGTGAATAGCTCTGCTGATATAGCAAGCGTTGGCCCGCAACACAATGACGGCGGCAACGGCGCTTAGGGCCTTAAAGGGACGTTTTCCCACGCCACTTCGCCCGGCCGACCGGGGGCGAACCGCCAAACCGGCTTCAAATCGGACCTTTCCGCCGATGGCAGGGCTACCAGGGAGGAGGAGGAGGTGCCGAATCCCGAGGGCGTCACCACGCACATGGCGCCCTTCGGCCCTGCCTCCGAGCGGCCTTGGCCGTCCCGGATGCGGCTGGCCAGCAACTTCTCCCAGGCCGCCCATTCGCCCCGCTCCGGCGCGGGCGGGGCGGCATGGGCGAACAACGGGCGGTAAAAGCGGATGCGCGGGCTCGCGTCGTCGTTCAGGTCGAAGGCCGTCACCATCGACAGCCCTTCGGGAATCGGCACCGGCCGGATGCGCCCTTTCTCCCCGCGATGGGACAGCACGAAGGCGTCCCGGTTATCGGCAATCACCAGATTGAACGGCCGCCACGCCGCGGCGTTCAGGTCGGCCAGCGCCAGCGCCGCCTCGGCGGCGTCGGCGTGGTCCAGCGCCTCCAGGACCAACTCGCCGCGCGATCGCTTGCCGTCCTCAGGCCCCAGCGTGCCTTCGCGATTCAGCACGCAGGCCATCACGCCTTCGTCGTTGACCCCCATCCAGGTGCCGCCGGCCATCTCATCCAGTCCCGCCACCACGTTGGCGCGGTCCGGCCAGTGACGGCCGGGCGGACGCCAGGGGCGGTTGGACATCTCGTCGCGGTTGGCGCCAAGGATGATCGGCCAGTCCGCGTCCGGACGGCGCAGGATGACGACGCTGCACATGAATCCTCGCTCTTGCGGAGATAAGGGCCTCGATCCGTCTAGCCGATTTCGCCGCACTTCGCGACTTGTCAAAGCCGTGACGGCGGCGTCCGATGCCGCTATATAGTCTTGTGTGGGTGACAAGCCACGGACGGAGCCAGGACGAGATGACCACCTTCGATGATCGCGAGCAGGCCTTCGAGAACAAGTTCAAGCACGATCAGGACCTGCGGTTTCGGATTCTGGCAAGGCGGGCGAAGCTGATCGGTCTGTGGGCGGCCGGGCATCTGGGGATGGCCGGCGCCGAGGCCGAGGCGTATGCCCGGCAGGTGGTGGATGCGGATTTCGAAGAGCCCAGCCACCGCGACATCCTCGCCCATCTTCACAAAGACCTCTCCGCGCGCGGCGTCGACATCAGCGAGCACCGCATCCAAAAGGAGATGGAGCATCTTCTGGAGGTGGCGCGCGAGCAGGTGACTTCCGAATAGCCGATCCCTATTTCCCGTTCACGATCTCCGGCTGGTGGCGCTCCGTATGCCGCCGGCCGGGAAAGCGCGGCGGTTCTTCGTGGCTCTTCCCACCGGCTAGGCGGTCTGACGGCGTGGCAGCGTTCCTTTTCGCCCATTTCGAGGCGGTCTTCTTGTTCGTTCTGGCGCTCTTTATCGTCGGCGGCCTTGTGACGTGGCATGGTTTCCGTCCAGTCCTGATGGGCTTGGCGGTATTCCTGGGGCTTCTCGGGCTGGTATCGGTGATTGGTGTGCTGGCGATGGACGGCTTCTTTGGCCGGGTGATCGCGTCCGGCCCGTTCAGCCCAATCGGCTGGTTCTTTCTATCCGCCGGCATGGTGTTGTTCGTTCTGTCCTGGGCACGGGACGAGTAGCCCCGTAAAACCCCCTCCTTATTTCCTTTCCCCATGACCGGAAGGGGCGGAGTCCGCCCGCAAGCCCTCGGTGCCGGCTTTCCGGCATGTAGCGACCGACTTGTGATGCGGGCGGCGTTTGATTGCTTCTATGATTTGTCGCGCGCCAGACTTTGCGCGGCGCCGGGGCCGATCAGCTGTTCGGTGACACCGGCGATGACCAGCTCCAGGGCGACGGCGGCGGGTGGACGGATTCTCTCAACGGTGGCACCGGCGCGGATATCCTGAAGCTGGTCGGCGTGATGCAGACGATCCGGATCGACAACGCCTCCCACGACACCTCCAAGGGGGCCAGGACGATCAACCTGGGCGGCAACTCAGCCCCGCACCAGGTCAGGATCGGAGATGATGCCCTGGTTCTGACGGACGTCGAGAAGATCATCTGGTAATCACCAAAGCCCGGTTTTGACGGATGGCAGCGAGGGAGCGTCGTTCCCTCCTTCCGTTTCTGTTTTCGGGTGCCGATGACATCCATCGGGGAACCCTCGGTGGCTGCCTCTGTTGGGCTACTGACGTCCGGTAGCTTAAGGAGGCTTTCCCTCCATGCCCCAACATGGTCCCGAAAAAACCGGGGTTTACGATCGCGCCAACGCGTCGGCCCCGGCGCGAACCTCGTCGTATCGCACGATATGGATCATCGCCGCGCTGATCGTGCTGGCGTTGATCCTGGCGTATCTCCTCGCTTGAGCCAGCCGGGAGTCCGCCCCTTGTCCGGTACACCGTCCGATAAACCTGCACTCGATGAACCGGAAGTGGTGGTGCCGCTCGCCGCCGAGGAACTCGCCGTCACCAAGGAGCGGGTGGAGCGGGCCAAGGTCCGGGTGACGACCAAGGTCGTCGAGCACGAGGAGCGGGTCCGTCTGGCGTTGGAACACGATGACGTGGAGGTCGTGCGTGTTCCCGTCGATCGGCCGGTTTCCGAACGTCCCGCCATCCGCGAAGAGGAGGGAACCACCATCATTCCCCTGGTTGAGGAAATCCTGGTGGTTGAAACCCGTCTGGTGGTGCGCGAGGAGATTCACATCCGCCGGAAGAGGCGGGTCGAGCCGGTCGAGCGGACGGTCATCCTGCATTCCGAGGAGGCGATGGTCGAGCGTGAACCCTTATCGCCCCAACCCCCCATCGAACCCCCTGAGGAGTAAGCGCAATGGCTGACAAAACCCTTGTCGCCCTGTTTGCCAACGAATCCGAGGCCCAGACCACGCTCAGCGATCTCGAAAACGCCGGCATCGACCGCCGGAATGTAACCGTCACCTCCCATGGCGATTACGGTACCCGTGGGGCCGCCGGCCTTTTGTCCATGCTCAACAGCCGTGGCGTGCCGGAGCAGGATGCCCACGGCTACGCCGAAGGCGTGCGCCGGGGCGGTACCCTGCTGGCTCTCGATCTGCCGGCCGATCAGGTGGACCGGGCGATGTCGGTGCTGGAGCGCGGCAACCCTATCGACATCGACGAGCGCCGCGAATCGTGGCGTCAGTCCGGCTGGACCGGCTTCGACACCGGCGCGGCCCCTTATGACGAAACCTCGATCGCCGAGGAGCGCCAGCGTTACGCCTCGCGCGATGTGGACACCGACGCGCGGTTGGGTGACGCGGCGGCCGGTATGCGCGACGCCAACCTGCGCCGGGAAGACCTGACGGAAGAGCGCGAGGAGGTGATCCCGGTCAGCGAGGAGCGGTTGAACATCGGCAAGCGCGCGGTCGAGCACGGCGGCGTGCGGGTGCGCAGCTACGTCGTCGAGACGCCCATCGAGGAACAGGTGACGTTGCGCGACGAAAGCGTCACGGTGGAGCGCCGTCCGGTCGACCCCAACGCTCCGGTGGGCGAGGAGGGTTTCCAGGAACGCACCATCGAAGTCACCGAAACCGACGAGGTGCCGGTGGTCGGCAAGCAGGCCTTCGTCAAGGAAGAGGTGGTGATCCGCAAGGGCGTCGAGCAACGCACCGAAACGGTGCGTGACACCGTGCGCCGCACCGAGGTCGAGGTCGAGAAGGACCGTGCCGCCCAGACGCGCAAGGACGTGCCGCCCGGCCGCGACAACACCTGACCTGACACAGCGGAGCCGGACGCACCGGAGATCGAGGGGGCTTCAGCCCCCTCGACTTTCTTCAGTCTCAGTCGGCGAACACGCGGTGGAAGATCGTGTCGACGTGCTTGGTGTGATAGCCCATGTCGAACAGCTCGGCCAGTTGATCGCCCGACATGTGCTTGCCGACCTCGGCATCCGCCTTCAGCAGGTCGAGGAAGTTGGCGCCTTCTTGCCACACCTTCATGGCGTTGCGCTGCACAGTCTTGTAGGCGTCCTCGCGGCTCATCCCGGCCTGGGTCAGCGCCAGCAGCACCCGCTGGGAGAACACCAGCCCGCCGAGGTCCTCCAGGTTCTTCCTGACCCGGTCGGGGTAGACCACCAGCTTGTCCATCATGCCGGTCGCCCGTGCCAGCGCGAAGTCCAGCGTGACGGTGGCGTCGGGGCCGATCATGCGCTCGACCGAGGAGTGGGAGATGTCGCGCTCGTGCCACAGGGCGACGTTTTCCAGGGCCGGGGTGACGTAGCCGCGCACGATGCGCGCCAGGCCCGTCAGGTTTTCCGACAGCACCGGGTTGCGCTTGTGCGGCATCGCCGACGAGCCCTTCTGGCCCGGCGAGAAGTATTCTTCGGCCTCGCGCACCTCGGTACGCTGGAGGTGGCGGATTTCGACAGCCAGATTCTCCAGCGACGAGGCGATCACCCCCAGCACGGCGAAGAACATGGCGTGGCGGTCGCGCGGGATCACCTGGGTGGAGTGGGGTTCGGCGCGCAGCCCCATCTTCTCCGCCACGTACTCCTCGACGAACGGGTCGATGTTGGCGAAGGTGCCGACGGCGCCGGAGATGGCGCAGGTCGCCACCTCGAACCGCGCTTGCATCAACCGTTGGCGGGCACGCTTGAAGGCGGCATAGTGACCGGCGAGCTTCAGGCCGAAGGTGGTGGGCTCGGCGTGGATGCCGTGGCTGCGGCCCATGCACACCAGATCCTTGAACTCGTAAGACCGGCGCTTCAGGGCGGCCAGCAGGGCGTCGATGTCGTCCAGCAGGATATCGGCGGCTTGGGTCATCTGCACGGCCAGCGTGGTGTCCAGCACGTCCGACGAGGTCATGCCCTGGTGGACGAAGCGCGCCTCGGGGCCGACGTATTCGGCGAGGTTGGTCAGGAAGGCGATGACGTCGTGCTTGGTTTCCCGTTCGATCTCGTCGATGCGGTCGATGTCGAACTTGCCGCGCTCCCACACCGCCTTGGCGGCCGCCTCGGGGATGACGCCCAGCTTGGCCTGGGCATCGCAGGCGTGTGCTTCGATCTCGAACCAGATGCGGAACTTGTTCTCCGGCTCCCAGATGCGGGTCATCTCCGGGCGGCTGTAGCGGGGGATCATCGGCTCACTCTCTCGTCTGGTCTCGCGCGCGCGGGCGAAAAAATTCGCCGGACGATACTTGAGCGGTCCGGGCTTGCCTAGGGGTTTGGCTGCCGCATAATCGGCGCATGACCGACATATCCGTCCCCTTCGGCGCGCCCGCGCGGTTGCTCTGGCGCTTCGCCCCCGACGTCACCTATCTCAACCACGGCGCCTTCGGTGCCACTCCGGCCGAGGTGCTGGAGGCGCAAAGCCTGTGGCGCGACCGGATAGAGGCCGCCCCGGGCGGCTTCATCGTCCATGAACTGGCGCGCGAGCTGCGCGCCGCCGCCGACCGGATCGGCCGGGCCTTCGGTGTGCCGGGCGCCCAGCTTGCCTTTACCGACAACGCCACTACGGCGGTCAATGCCGTGCTGCGCTCCTGTCCTCTCGCGCCCGGCGACGAGGTTCTGATCACACGCCACACTTACGGTGCGGTAAAGAAGGCCGCCCGTTTCATCGTCGGGCAGAGCGGCGCCGTGGTGACGGAAGCCGCCGTCCCGTTCCCGTTGGCCGACGACGCCCAGGCGGTGGCGGCGGTGGAGCGGGTGATCACGTCCCGCACCCGGCTCGCCATCCTCGACCACATCGTCTCGGAAACCGCCCACGTCCTGCCTATCGCCCAGCTTGTCGCGGGGTGCCGGGCCAAGGGCGTGCCGGTCCTGGTGGACGGAGCACACGCGCCGGGGCAGGTGCCGCTGGACATCGCCGCGATCGGGGCCGACTGGTATACCGGCAACCTGCACAAATGGCTGTTCGCCCCGCGCGGCAGCGCCATCCTGTGGGCCAGCCCCACGGCTCCTTTCCCGATTCACCCCACGGTGATCTCCTGGCCCCTGGACCAGGGCTTCCCGGCGGAATTCGACTGGGTCGGCACCCGCGACTTCACGCCGTGGCTGACCGCCCCCACAGCGTTGGCCTTCTTCGAGCGGCTGGGGCCGGCGCGGGTGATGGCCCACAACCGCGATCTGGCGCTCGCCGCCGGGCGTCTGCTGGCCGACGCCTGGAAGGTTGCGCCGGTGACGGGACCTGAGCGGGTGGGAGCCATGCTGCTGGTGCCGCTGCCCGGCCGTATCCCCGCCACCGAGGAGGCCAAGCGCGCTCTGGAAGGCGCCTTGTGGCGCCGCCACCGCATCCACGCGGCGTTCATGCTGCTGGAGGGGCGGCTGTGGCTGCGGGTGTCGGCGCAGGTCTACAACACGGCCGACGACTTTGCCCGGCTGGCCGCGACCGTTCTGAGCGAGGCCGTCTGAGCCCATATTGCTTTTTTGCCACAGGGCGTTGGAAAGGGTGGCTCCTCCGTCCCGCCACCGAACCCGATGTCGCCCAGGGTTGTTAGCCCAGCACCCGAACATCGGCAAAAGTGGTGAAAAGCAATGAAGAATATTGGGCTTGCCCTGGTGGCCGCATCTCTCTCTCTGATCGCGGCGACTGCCAACGCTCAAACCGGCCGCTCCACGCCGGTCCGGCCGGATGCCGATAGCGGCATCTACATCCGTGGCAGCCTCGGCTATTCCTGGTCGGCGGAGGATGAGATCGACTATTCGCCCCTGTGGGGCGTCGGCATCGGCTACCGCCTCAGTCCCAACCTGCGGGCCGACATTACCTTCGACTGGCGCGACCGCTTCATCGTCGAGGGCGCCGGCCTCGATTCGCAGATTGAGAACCAGAGCTATATGCTCAACGTCTACTACGACCTGGACCAGTTGCCGGTCGTCCAGTTTCCCGGCGGATTCAAGCCCTACATCGGTGCCGGTATCGGCGTCAGCTATGTGGAGGTCGACGATCAGGTCATTCCCGGCACCGGCGGCACCTTCGCCAACCTGACCGGCGACGACGACGCGAACTTCGCGTGGCAGGCGATGATCGGCGTGGCCTATCAGGTCACCCCGCAGTTCGCCGGCGACCTCGCCTATCGCTACGCCCACCTGGGCGAGGTCCAGGCGACGTCGCCGTTCGGCAACATCGACAACGACCTCAACGTCAGCGAGGTGGTGCTGACGTTGCGCTACAACTTCTGATACCAAGTCCCCATCGGCGGGGCGTGTCCTCTCACAGCAGTCCCATGCTGCGGAAGCTGGCGTGCTTGCCCCGGCCGATGATCAGGTGATCGTGGACGGTCAGCCCCAACGCTTGGGCGGCCGCCGCGATCTGCTTGGTCATCTCGATGTCGGCGCGGCTGGGCGTGGGGTCGCCCGAGGGGTGGTTATGGACCAGGATGAGGGCCGAGGCTCCCAGCTCCAGGGCGCGCTTCACCACCTCGCGCGGGTAGACCGGGGTATGGTCCACCGTGCCGCGCTGCTGCACCTCGTCGGCGATCAGCACGTTCTTGCGGTCGAGGAACAGCAGGCGGAACTGCTCGGTGGCCTCGTGCGCCATCGAGCCTTCGCAGTACTCCAGGAGCGTCTTCCACGACGACAGCACCGGCCGGTTCAGCACCTGTTGGCGGGTCATGCGCAATGCCGCCGCTCCCACTATGGTGACGGCGGCAATGGCGGTGTCGGTCATGGTGAGCCGGCGCTGGCCGCCATCCGGCTTGGTGACGCAGACGCTCACCTTGCGCAGCTTGGCCGGGGGGGCGCTCACCACTTCCCACAGCGTTCCGCACACTGCCAGCAACTCCTTGGCCAGCGGCTTCACGTCCGCCTGGGTAAAGGCCGAGAACAGCAACAGTTCCAGAAGCTCGTAATCGTCCAGTGCCTCGGGACCTCGGCTCAGGAAGCGCTGACGCAGCCGGTCGCGATGGCCGCGATAATGGGGTTTGGCGGCGGTGTCGGAGGTAACGGCTTCCGGCAACGCCGGCTCTGGAATTGCTCTCACCGGAATATCCAGGGGGTTCGTGGCTTATGCGAAAGTCTACACCCACTATACCCTTTCGGGGAGCAGGGTCCAGTCAGGCGGAAGGAGCACGCGGACCCGATCACGAGGGAGGCGCCGTCGATTACCTATATATCGAGGCCGATGTCCAGATTGGGGGCGCTGTGGGTGATCCAGCCGACGGAGATCATGTCCACTCCCGTCTCGGCAATGCGGCGCACGGTGTCCAGGGTGACGTTGCCCGACGCCTCGGTCAGCATCCGCCCATCCACCCGCGCCACGGCGCGGCGCAGTGTCTGCGGGTCCATGTTGTCGAGCAGCACCACGTCCACGGGCAGGGTAAGAAGTTCTTCAAGCTGCTCCAGCGTATCGACCTCCACCTCCACCTTGACCATGTGGCCGACCGTGGCACGCACCCGCTCCACCGCCGTGCGGATGCCGCCCGCGACGGCGATGTGGTTGTCCTTGACCAGCACCGCATCGTCCAGGCCGAAGCGGTGATTGAAGCCGCCGCCCAGCCGCACCGCGTGCTTTTCCAGGGCGCGCAGGCCCGGCGTCGTCTTGCGGGTGCAGACGATGCGGGCGCGGGTGCCCTCTACCGCTCGCACCAGCGCGCGGGTGGCGGTGGCGATGCCCGACAGCTTCCCCATCAGATTCAGCGCCGTCCGTTCGGCGGTGATGATGGCGCGGGCCGAGCCACGCACGGTGGCGATGGTGCCGCCGGTCGCCACGTCGTCGCCGTCCGCCGTTTCGATGGTGACGGCAATGGCGGGATCGAGGGTGCGGAAGGCTGCCAGCGCCACCGCCAGCCCGGCCACCCGGCCCTCCTTGCGGGCAACGAGGCGGGCCGTCGCCGTCGCGTCCGCCGGGACGATGGCGTCTGTGGTCAGGTCACCGGCCCGGCCCAGGTCCTCCTCAAGAGCGGCGCGGACGATGGGGTCGATGATCAGAGGGTGAGGCATGCGGCGTCTCCGGGAACGGGGCCGGCGGCACCGGCCAAATCAGCGAGAGTGAACATCCGGCGTCCCAGGTCGGGGCGCGGGGCGGGAAAATCGCGGCGGCAGTGGGCGCCCCGGCTCTCGGTGCGGGTCAGACCGGCGTGGAGCACCAGCCGGCCGACCAGCAGGCGGTTGCGCGCTTCGCCCCAGCGCCGCACGGCGGCGGCATCGGCGGCGGCATCGGTTCCCAGGGAAGTCAGTTCGGCGGCCAGCCGGTCGAGTCGTTGCCGTGCGGCCAGCAGACCGGCGCCGTCGCGCACCAGCCCCGCGCCTTCATACAGAGCGCTACGGCCTTCGTCGACGATCGCACCGATCCGCCCGGCGGCGCGGTCGCCGGGCAGGAGGGGAGGCTCGGGCAGGGCGAAGGGACGTGGGGCGGCCAGGGAGCGGCTTTCCACGTCGCGGGCGACGCGGGTGCCGAACACCAGGGCTTCCAGCAGCGAGTTGCTCGCCAGCCGGTTGGCGCCATGCACGCCGGTGCAGGCGACCTCGCCGCAGGCCCACAGCCCCTCGATACTGGTGCGCCCGCGCGCGTCGGTCCACACCCCGCCCATATGGTAATGCGCCGCCGGCGCCACCGGCAGCGGCTCGCGGTGGGGATCGAAGCCGGCTTCGGCGCACAGCGCCAGCACGGTGGGAAAACCGTCCGGCCGTTCCGCCAGCGCCGGCCGCACGTCAAGGAAAACCGGCTCCCCCTCAGCGGCATGGCGGCCGATAGCGCGGGCCACCACGTCGCGCGGGGCCAGTTCGGCCAAGGGGTGTTCGTCAGCCATGAAGCGCCGCCCCTGGCGGTCGAGCAGCACTGCCCCAGCGCCGCGCAGCGCCTCGGTCAGCAAGGGGGCGGGGTCGGCGTCGGTGGCGAGTGCCGTGGGGTGGAACTGCACGAACTCGACATCGGCCAACCGCGCGCCCGCTCGTGCGGCCAGCGCCAGCCCGTCGCCGGTCGCTTCCGCCGGGTTGGTGGTGCGGGCGAAGGCCGCGCCGATGCCGCCGGTCGCCAGCACCACGCGCGGGCTGCGATGAAACACCCAGCCTTCCCCATGCCGGGCCAGCAGGCCGCAGACCCGGCCGCCACGCACCACCAGATCGACGGCGAAAGCCCCTGCCTCCACCCGGATCGACGGCGTAGCCTCGACGCGGGCGGCGAGCGCCGTCAGCAGCGTGCGGCCGGTGGCGTCACCCCCGGCATGGACGATCCGCGCCGTGCCGTGCGCCGCCTCCCGGCCCAGGCGCGGCGCGCCGTCGGGGCCGAGATCGAACGGCAGGCCGGCGGCCAGCAGGTCGCGCACCCGCGCCGCGCCCTCGCGCGCCAGCAGGTCCGCCATGGTGGCATCGACCAACCCGGCCCCGGCCGCCACCGTGTCGGCGGCATGGTCTTCCGGCCGATCGTCGGGACCGACGGCGGCGGCGATGCCGCCCTGGGCGTAGAGCGTCGAGCCGCCGGGCAGTCCCCCGGTCTTGGTCAAGAGGACCACCGGCCGAGGTGCCAGGGCCAGCGCCATCGTCAGCCCGGCGAGCCCTGAGCCGACTACCACCACTCCAGTGTCGCGCACGGTGAGCATGGGCGTATCCTCAACGCGGTTTGACGGCCAGCATGCGTTCGACCGAGCGGCGGGCGCGTTCGGCCACGTCGGCGGGAATTTCGACGCGCGGTTCCAGCGTGCGCAGGGACTCCAGGATGTTGGTCAGCGTGATTCGCTTCATGTGCGGGCACAGGTTGCAGGGGCGGACGAACTCCACCTCCGGCACGGCGGCGGCAACGTTGTCGCTCATCGAGCATTCGGTGACCATCAGCACGCGGGCCGGGCGGCGGTCGCCCACGAAATCCACCATGCGGGCGGTGGAGCCGACGAAGTCGGCGGCGGCCAGCACGTCGGGTGGGCATTCCGGGTGGGCGATCACCACCAACTCGGCGAAGCGGCGGCGGAAATCCTCGATCTCGGCGCCGGTGAACCGCTCGTGGACCTCGCAATGCCCCCGCCACGGGATGATCTCGACCGAGGTCTGGGAGGCGACATATTTGGCAAGGTACTCGTCGGGCAGGAAGATGACGCGGGGCACGCCCAACGATTCCACCACCTCCACCGCGTTGCCCGAGGTGCAGCAGATGTCCACCTCCGCTTTCACGTCGGCCGAGGTGTTGACGTAGGCGACCACCGGGACTCCCGGATGCTGTTCCTTCAGTGCCCGTACGTCGGCGGCGGTGATGGAACTGGCGAGCGAGCAGCCGGCGCCGGCATCGGGGATCAGCACGGTCTTGTCCGGGTTCAACAGCTTCGCTGTCTCCGCCATGAAATGAACGCCGGCCAGCACGATCACGTCGGCGTCCGTCTCGGTCGCCCTGGCGGCCAGGGCGAGGCTGTCACCGACGATGTCGGCCACCCCGTGGAAAATCTCCGGCGTCTGATAGTTGTGCGCCAGCACCACGGCGTTGCGCTGGCGCTTCAACGTCTGGATGGCGTGGACGAGCGGGGCGTGGAAGGGCCACTCAGCGGCCGGAATCACGCGCTTCAGGCGCTCGTAGATGGGGCGGGTGGCCTCGGCGATGTCGGGTGTATAGGTGGGGGCGGAGGCGTCGGGCATGGCGCACACTCCAATATGTTCTTGGTGAGCATAAGCTACTTATGCTCTATTGGAGTATAAATAGATCGGAGCAAATGTCAACACCGGCATGGCGCGGATGTTCGCTTCCATCGTCCGCGAGGTGCATCAGGCGTCGGCGGAGGGAATGCCGCCGGTGCTGGTGCGTTCGTGGATGGCTTGGCGGCGGAAGCGGAACAACTCCGCCGGACGGCCGCCGGTCTGGCTTTCAAACTGTCCCGTCGCTTCGACCAGTCCGCCGTTGATCATCAGACGCCGGAAATTCTGTTTGTGCAGCCGCGTGCCTGACAGCGATTCCACCACTCCTTGGAGCTGATTCAAGGTGAAGGCTGGGGGTAGCAGCTCAAAGACGATCGGCCGGTATTTCAGCTTGCCGCGCAGGCGTTCCAGCGCGGCGGCCAGGATACGGCGGCCGTCGCGGGCCATGGGGCGGCCCAGCGCGCGCGCTATCACCGCCGGTCGGGCAGGGGCGAGCCCGACCCGCTCCGCCAGGTCGTGGTCGCGGTACGCCTCGACGACGAGCCCCGCCTCGTACAGCAACTCGTAGCGCTCCAGCACCCGCTCCATGTCCCAGTCGCCGCCGTCGATGGCGAAGGCCAACTGGCTTCGCTCCAGCCGGCGGGTGCGGGCGGCATCGTCAGGAGCGGCTTCGATCCACGCCCGGAGCGCCGGGAGGATGACGGCGTCGACCGGCGCCGGACGTTCCTCCCGCCAGTCCTCCCAAGGGAAATAGTCGTAGAGGGCATGCCACTCCGCCGCCGCGCCGGCGAGCGGCTCCTCGCGCACCAGCGCCAGATAGCCGACGACCAGCGAACGCGGGCCGCCGAACAGTTCGTGCGGATCGCGGTGGCGGTCGCCGAAGGTGTAGAGTTGCTCGACATAGCGCAGGCTGAGGCCCGACAGTCCTTCGGCCACGGCACGCACCCCTTCTTGCAGCGTGCGGTAACGCTCGGGGTTGAAGGGGGCGCCGGGCAGGGTGTCACGGTGCGGCGGCGGCTCGGCATGGTGACGATAGGCGCGCGGAATTTCGAAGCCGCTACGCACCGTCACGACGCGTGGCACCCCACCCGCCACCGCGACGATGACAGCCGTCAGTCCCAGTTGCGTCCCATCCGCCACGCCGCGCCCTCCCTGTCCCGGTACATACCGGAAGCAGCGGGATTTTGATCCTGAATCGCCGGTCGATGTCAATCGGCGGCGGGTTGCGGATTAAGGAGGAGGCTCCTCCGGCCTGCCATACGACAAGCTCGACGCCGCCCCCATGGAGGGGGGCGGCATTGTCGTCCGACGAGCCGAACCGATGCCGTCTGGGCCGGTTGGCCGGAAAAAGCGATGGGGGGTGCAAAAATCTGTTGCGCGGGTAGGCCGGAAGGACTACATAACCGCTCCCGGCACGACGGACCGCGACGACGAAGCAAACGGCGGCGGGTTCGGAAGAGCAGGGGAAATAAAGAGCGGCGACGTTGCCCCCTGGGGTTT
>DASPMK010000072.1:0-4387 GCA_035627075.1 Azospirillaceae bacterium | reverse complement strand
CTGAGACCGCGCCGAACTCGCCCATGGCGCGGGCGTTGCAGAGCAGCACGCCGTAAAGCAGACCCCATGCGACGTTGGGCAAGGTCACGCGGTAGAAGGTCTGGAATCCGCCGGCGCCGAGCGAGATCGCGGCCTCTTCCTCCTCAGTGCCCTGTTCCTGCATCAGCGGGATCAACTCGCGGGCGACAAAGGGGAAGGTGACGAACACGGTGGCCAGCACCAGACCCGGCAGGGCGAAGATGACTTGTATGCCGTGGGTTTTGAACAGCGGCCCCAGCCAGCCGTGCAGGCCGAACATCAGCACGTAGATCAGGCCGGAAATCACCGGCGACACCGAAAACGGCAGGTCGATCAGGGTAATCAGCAGGTTCTTGGCCGGGAAGTCGAACTTGGCGATGCACCAGGAGGCCACCAGCCCGAACACCACGTTCAGCGGCACGGCGATAACCGCCACCAACAGGGTGAGGCGGATGGCGGCGAGCGCGTCCGGCTCCACCAGCGCGTCCAGATAGGGGCCGAGGCCCCGCGCCAGCGCCTGCGAGAACACCATCAGCAGCGGCAACAGGATGAAGATGCCGAGAAAAGCCAGCGCCGTGCCGATCAGTCCCCGCCGTATCCAGCGGGGTTCGTTCAGCGCCGGCCGCGGCGTTTGAAGGTCAGGAGCCATGACGCCTCCTCATCCACGCCTGAAGAAGGTTGAGGACCAGGAGCATGACGAACGACACCACCAGCATCAGCGTGCCGATGGCGGTGGCGCCGGCGGTGTCGTACTGCTCCAGCTTGATGACGATGAGCAGCGGAGCGATTTCCGAAACCTTTGGCATGTTGCCGGCGATGAAGATCACCGAGCCGTACTCGCCGACCCCACGGGCGAAGGCCAGCGCGAAGCCGGTCACCAGAGCCGGGAAGATGGCCGGGAAGATGATGCGGCGGAAGGTCTGCATCCGGTTGGCGCCCAGGCTGGCGGCGGCCTCTTCCTCTTCGGGGGCCAACTCCTGGAGCACCGGCTGCACCGTGCGCACCACGAACGGCAGGCCGACGAACACCAGCGCCACGACGATGCCCAGCGGGGTGAAGGCCACCTTGAGGCCCAACGGCTCGATCATCGAGCCGATCCATCCCTTGGGCGCGTAGAGCGCCGTCAGCGCGATGCCGGCCACCGCCGTGGGCAGGGCGAACGGCAGGTCGACCATGGCGTCCACCACCCGCTTCAGCGGAAAGGTGTAGCGGACCAGGACCCAGGCGACGAGCAGGCCGAACACGGCGTTGATGCCGGCGGCAATCAGCGCCGACATGAAGCTGACGCGGAAGGCGGCCAGCACGCGGGGCGCCAGCATGGCGTCCCAGAAGTCCGACCATCCCATGCCCGCCGTCTTCAACGCCAGCCCCGCCAGCGGAATCAGGACGATCAGCCCGAGATAGGCAAGGGTAAGGCCGAGCGTCATTCCGAAACCCGGAATGACGCTCGGCCGACGCAGCCACCAGCGGAAGGGGGACGCTCCCGCCGCCCGTCTTCCGCTCCTAAACGATAGGGTTTGTGTCACCCCTTTACTTTCCCGATTCGTAGATTCGGTCGAATATACCACCGTCCGCGAAATGTTTCTTCTGCGCCGTTTGCCAGCCGCCGAAGGCGTCGTCGATGGTGAGCAGGCGGACCTGGGCGAAGCGGTCGGCGTACTTTGCCGCCACCTCCGGCAGGCGAGGGCGGTAGAAGTGGCGGGCCGCCAGTTCCTGGCCTTCGGGCGAGTAGAGATAGCCGAGGTAGGCTTCAGCCACCTTGCGGGTGCCGTGCGGGTCGACCACGGCGTCGACGACGGTGACTGGCGGTTCGGCCAGGATGCTGAGCGACGGCGTGACGATCTCGAACTTGTCCGGCCCCAGCTCCTTGGTCGCCAGATAGGCCTCGTTCTCCCAGGCGAGCAGGACATCGCCGATGCCGCGCTCGGTGAAGGTGATGGTCGAACCACGGGCGCCGCTGTCGAGCACCGGCACGTTCTTGAACAGATCCCTGACGAAGGCTTCGGCTTTCGACTCGTCGCCGCCGTTCTTCTCCATCGCGTAGCCCCAGGCGGCGAGGTAGTTCCAGCGCGCCCCGCCCGAGGTCTTCGGGTTCGGCGTGATCACCTGCACGCCCGGCTTCAACAGATCGTCCCAGTCCTTGATCTGCTTGGGATTGCCTTTCTTGACCAGGAACACGATGGTCGAGGTATAGGGCGCGCTGTTATCGGGCAGGCGCTTTTGCCAGTCCTTGGGCAGCAGGCCGGTATCGGCGATGGCATCGATGTCGTAGGCCAGCGCCAAGGTCACCACGTCGGCCTCCAACCCGTCGATCACCGAGCGGGCCTGCTTGCCCGAGCCGCCGTGCGACTGCCGGACCGAGAGGGTCTGGCCGGTTTCGGCCTTCCACTTCGCGGCGAAAGCCTTGTTGAAATCGACGTACAGCTCCCGCGTCGGATCGTAGGAAACGTTGAGCAGGGTAGTCTGCGCGGCGGCGCCGCCGGCCGCCATCACCAGCCCCAGCGCGATCGAAGCCCCCCTCGCCAGAGTCCGCCATCGTCCCAAGCTCATGACCTTTCCTCCTTCGCTTTGGTTTCACACTGCAAAGATGGCATAAAGATGTATTCGCCATAAGATCGCTAGACAATAGCGGCATTATGGGGGCTTGGAAAGGAGCTTTTTCGTCTACGTACCGGAGAGGCAATGCGCCGCAGGGCGACGGAAGCGACGGTGTACGAAAATGTGCAATCGGCGCCGGTCCCATGGCGCGCGTCGGCGGAAGTGGGAGCCCATGAACGAATTCGTCGGTATCGCCGACCAGGATATAATCGCCAGTCTCGCCCCGATGTTCCTGGACGACACGCGCCAGAGAATCGAGGAAATGGAAGGGCTTCTGGAGCGGATGCGGGAGCACGGCAAGACGGGCGAACCGTATCTGCAGTTCATGCGCACGGTCCATTCGATCAAGGGGATCGCCCACACCTTCGGCTTTCCGACGGTGGCGATCATCGCCCACAAGCTTGAGGACTATATGCACTTCATCCCGGCCGTGGGTGGGCGGGAAATGGAGCAGATCCTCATCCACGTCGATGCCATTTTGCGCATCCTCGACGCCGGCGAGAATCCGGGCGCGGGCGAGGAAGAGACGCTGCTGCGCCGGCTGCCGTCGCCGATCGACACCTCCGACTTCGCCATCGATCACAAGGTCGTGCAGACTTTGTTCATCGGCCCGAAGAACGTCCAATTCGCCATGTTCGAGTTGGAGCTGAAATCCTGCGGATTCAACGTCACCAACTCGGCAAGCTCCTTCCATGCCATGGATATCGCCGTGCGGATGCGGCCCGACCTGATCCTGGTGTGCAATGTCATCGACCACGTCAACGGCATCGAGGTCGCGCACGCGTTGAAGGCGTTCAACGCCACGAGAACGGCGCCGCAGATCTTCGTCACTTCCGACATCGGAGATGACGGCCGCGTTCCGGCGGGCTTGCGCGCGCGGCTGCCGGCCAGCACCGAGATCGTGCGCAAGACCTGCTTTCCCGACGATTTTGCGGAAGCGGCCCTGGCGCTCGGCATCATTTGAAGGGTTTCGGGCCCTCTTGCCATCGGCTGCGGAATACTGAAAGGAATTATACGGGCGGCGCCTGAATGCTTCCCTGACCGGCCAAGCATGACTGGGCCGATGGACATCAACATCGGTCGGAAGCCATTGATTCAAGGTTTATTAAAGACCATTTGTATAGGATTGGAAGGGGTTCCCCGAAAGCGCTGATGTCAACGCGGTGCTTTAAGATCCCATCCAAACGCCTCGGAAGGGTTTCGGGCGAACAACGACAATCGGCGCCGGCCTGATGCCGAAGCGCCGGTCCTGGGGGGTGAGATGGCGGACGATATCGCGCGCGAAAACGACCCGAAACAAAAGCTGCGCCTACGCCAGGAACTCGACTCGCTGGACAGCGGCGACGGGACCACGGGACAGGACGACGATCTGGACGCCGTCGAGCGTCCGATCGCCGAAAACCTGGACAACCCCGCCGGGGAAGTGGCCGGTTTTCCCGTGCTGCACACCGGTAGCCGCCTTCGGGAGGATGGGCAGGGGACCATGGGTCGCGTCACCGGCATCACCCTTGAGGACCGCTCGGGCATCCGCGCGGATACCGGCGGGGAGGCGACAAGCACGGTCGAGATCGAGGCCCGCCGTCAAATCGGCGAGAGTGCCGGCCCGATGGGTGGCACCGGCTCCAACCCAGGGGAGGGCGGCCGTGCCGAAGCCCTGATCGGCAATGCCCCCGGTGTGGAGTCCGTGCCGGTCAGCGGACCGCCAATCGCTGTTCCCGCCGACGAGGTGTTCGGGGCTGATCTCGGCGCTTTCGAACCAACGGCGGGACAA
>DASPMK010000071.1:0-14077 GCA_035627075.1 Azospirillaceae bacterium | reverse complement strand
ACCTGTGGCCCGTTCGCGCCCCAGTCTGCTGATTACCGCCTTGGCCTTTGGGCTGGTGCCGATCGCTGCCGGTTGCCAGATGACCCGTAAGGACCCACCGGCTCCGGTGTCGCACTACGGTGCCGGCACCGCCACCCCGGGCCGCATGGCTGGTGGCATTACCATCAGCAGGGGCGAGACGGTTTATACCATCGCCAAGCAGTACAACCTGCCGGTCCGCGAACTGATCGATATCAACCGCCTTCAGCCACCCTATGAGTTGCTGGTGGGCCAGCGGCTTGAACTGCCAGCGCTCCAGGAATACACCATAAAGCGCGGCGATACCTTATACGGCATCTCCCGCATGTTGAGGGTGGACACACGCGAACTGGCGCGGCTGAACGGTCTGCAAGAGCCCTATAAGGTCGAAGTGGGGCAGGCGCTCCGCCTTCCCGGTGGCCGAGGTGGCCCTGTGGACACCAACGTCGTCATGGGGCCGCGCACCGCTGCCCCCACCAACACTCGCCCATCGGACGGAGTCGGCGGCAAGGTCCAGGTCGACGATCTGGCACCGCCAGGAGGCAAGACCGCGCCTGCCCCGTCCCGGCCGCAGACCATCGAACCGGCCCCGCCGGCCGCTCCCATCGCGGCAGCCCCAGTGCCGGCCAAGGTCGTCCCGCCGTTCATGACGTCCATGGAGAACACCACCGTCGCGGCGAACCGGCCATCCCAGCCCGAAACACCTCCGGCGCGCACCGGCGGCAAGCTCTCGTGGCCGGTCAAGGGCAAGGTTCTGTCCGCCTACGGCCCCAAGCCGGACGGCCTTCATAATGACGGCGTCAATATCGCCGCCCCCAAGGGCGCCCCGGTGGCCGCCTCCGATACCGGTACCGTCGTTTATGCCGGCAACGAGTTGAAGGGTTTCGGTAATTTGCTGCTGGTGCGCCACGCCGACGGCTGGATGACTGCCTACGCGCATCTGGACCAGATGCTGGTGGAGCGCGGCGCCAAGGTGAAGCGCGGTCAGCGCATCGCCACGGTGGGTGCCTCGGGTGGCGTTACCGCGCCGCAGCTTCATTTCGAGGTCCGCAAGGGCAGCCAGGCGGTCGATCCCTCCGACCACCTGGAAGGCGGCATGTCTGGGCCTACTTGAGCGGCTTGCCCAGGCGGCCGGCCAAGTCCTGGATGAACTGCCACGCGACGCGGCCAGAGCGACTGCCGCGCGTGACGGTCCATTCGACCGCCTCGGCGTGCAGTTGTTCGGTGGTAAGGCCCAAGTCGAAGCGCTGGGCGTAGCCATCGACCATGGCGAAGAAGGTCTGCTGGTCGCAGTTGTGGAAGCCCAGCCACAAGCCGAAGCGGTCGGACAGCGACACCTTCTCCTCCACCGCCTCGGACGGGTTGATGGCGGTGGAACGCTCGTTCTCGATCATCTCGCGCGCCATCAGATGGCGACGGTTGGAGGTGGCGTAGAACGCCACGTTTTCCGGCCGCCCCTCGATGCCGCCCTCCAGCACCGCCTTCAGTGACTTGTAATAGTCGTCCTGCTGATCGAAGGACAAGTCGTCGCAGAACAGAATAAAGCGGCGGGAACTCTGGCGCAGCAGGTTCAACAGGCGAGGCAGGGAGGGGATATCCTCGCGGTGGATCTCCACCAGCGCGAGCGTGCCCGGCCGCTCGGCGTTCACCTGGGCGTGAACCGCCTTGACCAGAGAGCTTTTGCCCATGCCGCGCGCGCCCCACAGAAGCGCGTTATTAGCCGGCAGGCCGCCCGCAAAACGCCGTGTGTTGTCGAGCAGGGTATCACGCTGCGGTTCGACGCCCCGCAGCAGGTCGATCTCCACCCGATTTACCACCGGAACGGGGTCGAGTCGACCGTCGGCGTGCCAGACGTAGGCGTCGGCCTGCGAAAGGTCGGGGGACATGGCGGGGGGGGGCGCCAAACGCTCAAGCGCGTCGGCGATGCGCCGCAGCAGCGGCATAAGATCGGATTCATTCGACATGGCGTGACACTATCACCCCCTTGGCGTGACCGGAATAGGCCGCCACAGACCTTTGCATTGCCCGCCGGGACCGCTATAGTCCCGCCCGATCCGCGCCTTGCGGCGTGAAGGTGGGAAAAACGAGGAGACACAATGTTTATTTCTACGGCCTATGCCCAGGCCGCGTCCGGCACCGCTCCGGCCGGCTTGGACCAGCTCATGCAGTTCGCGCCGCTGGTTCTCATTTTCGTCGTCTTCTACTTCCTGCTGATCCGTCCGCAGCAAAAGCGGATGAAGGAGCACAAGGCGTTGCTCGAATCCCTGCGCCGCGGTGATCGCGTCGTGACCGGCGGCGGCATCATCGGCACCGTGACCAAAGTGGGCACGGACGATGAGATCCAGGTTGAGATCGCTGATGGCGTGAAGGTGCGCGTCCTGCGCGGCACCATCACCCAGATCCTGGCGAAGACCGAACCGACGAAGAGCGACGGGGCCAAGGCCGAGGAAGAGGCGTCGGCCACCAAAACCGACGGCGAGGGCGGCCAAGCCAAGAGCCTCGGCAAGATTTTCAGCCGCAAGTAACACCACCATTCCTTACAGGGCAGCAGGTCGGCATCCGCCATGGTTCATTTCGCCAAGTGGAAGATCGTTCTCGTCATCGCTTCGTGCCTGTTGGCGCTGCTTTACGCGGCGCCCAACCTGCTCGACCGTCAGACGGTAGCGTCTTTGGAACGCTCGTTGCCTTCGTGGCTGCCCACCAAGACCATCAGTCTCGGTCTTGACCTTCAGGGGGGCTCGCACCTGCTCTTGGAGGTGGACGTCAAGAGCGTGCTGCGCGAGCGCACCAACGCCATCATCGACAGCGCGCGCGGCGACCTGCGCCAGGCTCAGATCGGCTATACCGACCTGGGCGTGGAAAGCGATGCGCTGGTTTTTAACGTCCGCGACCCGGCCAAGCGCGACGAGGCCCGCGAGTTGATTCGCAAGATCGACCGCGACCTCCAGGTTTCGGTTAGCGAGACGGGCCGCATTGCCGCCCGCTTTACCGAGGAGGCGGTCACGCGGATCACTCGGCAGGCGGTGGACCAGTCCATCGAGATCGTCCGGCGCCGCGTCGACGAAACCGGCACCAAGGAACCGACCATCCAACGCCAGGGTGAGGACCGCGTCCTCGTCCAGCTGCCGGGTATCGACGATCCCGAACGCGTCAAGCGCCTCCTGGGCCAAACCGCCAAACTGACCTTCCGCTTCGTCGACGAGACGACCAGTCCCGCCGATGCCCAGGCCGGGCGCTTGCCGCCGGGCTCGGAGTTGTTGCCTTCGGTGGATGCCGCGGCAGGCCGGTTCCTGGTGGTCAAGAAGCGGGTAATGGTATCGGGAGATACCCTGGTGGACGCTCAGCCGTCCTTCCAGGATGGCCGCCCGGTGGTGTCCTTCAAGTTCGATTCCATCGGCGCCAAGCGCTTTGCCGACGCCACCCGCGACAACGTGGGGCGTGCCTTTGCCATCGTACTCGATGAGAAGGTGATCAGCGCTCCTGTTATTCGCGAACCCATCCTGGGCGGCGCGGGGCAGATTTCGGGCAACTTCACCGTCCAGTCGGCCAATGATCTGGCGCTGCTGCTGCGCGCCGGCGCCCTGCCCGCACCGCTGAACATCATTGAGGAGCGTACGGTCGGCCCCGGTCTCGGCGCCGATTCCATCGAGGCCGGCAAGATCGCCGGTTATGTCGGGACCGTCTTGGTAGTGGCGTTCATGCTGGCGTCCTATGGCCTGTTCGGGGTGATGGCGAACGTGGCGTTGGCGTTCAACATCGCCATGATCTTCGCCGCCCTGTCGATCCTCCAGGCCACGCTGACGCTGCCAGGTATCGCCGGCATTGTGCTGACCATCGGTATGGCGGTCGACGCCAACGTGCTGATCTTTGAGCGCATCCGCGAGGAAACACGCGCCGGGCGCTCGGTGATTTCGGCCATTGACGCCGGCTATGCCCGTGCCTTCACCACCATTATTGATTCGAATCTGACGACGCTGATCGCTGCCGTGCTGCTGTACATGTTTGGTTCCGGTCCAGTGCGTGGATTCGCGGTGACCCTGGCCATCGGCATTCTCACTTCCATGTTCACCGCCATCATGGTCACGCGCCTGTTGGTCGTGAACTGGCTGCGGCGGACTCGCCCCAAGGCTATTCCCATCTAAGCTAAGTATCCGGTCATCCTGAAGGGTATCGCCCATGGACGTCACCCCGTTCATCCCCAGCGATCGGCAGGTCATCGACGGATATCGCGCCGGTGAGTTCCAGGTGAGCCAAGTGGTCTATCAGGGGCCGATCCTGGTTTTCCCCGGCCACACCGTCCCGTGGGATGTCGTCGGTTTCGCCGGGTTGATGGCCGAGAGTTTCGCGCCGGTCAAGGTGGTCGTGCCGCCGGTTGAACTGTTGCTGCTGGGCAGCGGATCGAAGATGCAGCTTTTGCCTTCCCGCCTGCGGCAGGAGTTGCGCGCCGCTGGAATCGTGGTCGAGGTAATGGATACCGGTGCGGCATGCCGCACCTACAACATCCTCTTGTCGGAGGACCGTCGCGTCGCGGCCGCCTTGCTTCCCGTCTGAGGAGGAAGACAGGGGCCTTCCGACCCCTGTCGCTCGTGGGTTACGCGGCGCCGGCCTTGTGCAGGTTCTCGGCGGCGAACTCCCAGTTCACCAGATTGTCGAGGAACGCCTTCAGGAAGTCAGCGCGCCGGTTTTGATAGTCAACGTAGTAGGCGTGCTCCCACACGTCGGCGGTCATCAACGCGGTCTGGCCGTGGATCATCGGAAGGTCGGCGTTCGGAGTCTTGGTGACCTTGAGTTTGCCGTTCTCCAGCACCAGCCATGCCCAGCCCGAACCAAACTGGGTGAGACCGGCCTGAGTGAACTGCTCCTTGAAGGAATCAACCGAGCCGAAGTCCTCCGTGATTTTCTTCTCCAACTCCGACGGGATGGCGCCGCCACCATTCGGCTTCATGGAGTTCCAATAGAAGGTATGATTCCAAACCTGGGCGGCGTTGTTGAACACGCCCTGCTTGGAGGCGTCACCGGCGACCGCCTTGACGACCTCATCCAGGCTCTTATCGGCGAGCGGCGTGTCTTTCAGGAGATTGTTTGCGTTGGTCACATAGGTTTGGTGGTGCTTGTCGTGGTGTAGATGCAGGGTCTGCGACGACATGTAGGGCTCCAATGCGTTGTACGCATAGGGGAGGCCGGGAAGCTCAATGGTCATGGCGGTTGTTTCCTCTTTTCTGCCATATCCTGTCGGTTTTATCGCCGACCTTAGACTGGTTCAAATATGCCGCACCCGCGGCAAAGGGAAGCCCGAAAAGGGACGCACAACCCCACGTCCGGCGGGATCGCCCCGTAATATCTGCCGTGCGGCGGTTTCGCCCGACTGCACGGCACCTTCCAAAGTGGCGGGAAGCCCGGTTTCCGTCCAGTCCCCCGCGAGCACGAGGCGCTCGATTCGAGTTCTCGCCCCAGGACGCCGTGCGGCTTGGGCTGGCGTCTGATCGAAGGTTGCGCGCCGTTCCTTCACGATTCGGAAGGGAGGCAACGTCTCTTCCGGCAATGCGAGCGCTCGCGCCGTATCCCGCCATAGAAGGCGCGCAACGCTCTCCGACGGCCGTTCGGCCAGTCGGTCGGCGGCGCTGACCGTCACCGACACCACGTCGCCGCGAGTGAAAAGCCACTCGGCCTCGCCCCCGATCAGGCCGAGGAAGGGAGCGCCGCCCGGCAGGCACGCCGGCCCTTCCAGGCGAAAATGCGCATTGACGATGGCCTCGCCCGCCGCCGGAACGGCCAACCCCGGCACCAGTTCGGCCGCCACCCAGGGCGGGACCGCCAGGATCACGGCATCTCCGGCCATCAGGGCGATTCGTTCGTCTTTGACGTGGATCGCCGCCAGCACCCCATCGGCCATCTCCAGGATACCGACCCGTGCCGACAGCCGCACATCGCCGCCATGGCGGAGAAGGAACCGCAGCGCCGGTTCGATGAAGGCCGCTGACAGTCCGTCACGGACCATCAGCGGCCGGCAGGCGGCGGTCCCCCGTAGGAACGTCCGCGTCAGGATAGCGCGCAACAGCCGCGCCGAGCCGCGTTCCGGCGTTGTGTTGAGTCCCGAAACGGCCAACGGACGCCATAATCGCTCGAACAGGCGATCGGCGGGGTTCAGGCGATCGGTAATGGAATCGCGTTCGCCGGCGAGCAGGAGCTTGAGCGCGTCGCCATGCTCGGCCAGCCGCACACCGGGAACCAGGCGCCCGGGCCGCACTGTCCATTGTTCGCCGGTACGCAGGTCGATAAAGGGAAACGCCACGGGAGTGACCGGAGTCAGCCGGTCCAGGGCGCCAATGCGGCGGAGGTAGCCCAGCACGGCCCGGTTGCCACCCAGCACCATGTGGCTGCCGTTGTCGATCAGCCGGTCCAGCCGCTGGTCCTGGAAGGAGCGGCAGCGGCCTCCCGCCTGCGGCGCGCCTTCATAAACGATCACTCGCCGGCCGGCTTCGGCTAACCGAGTCGCTGCCGTCAAGCCGGCCAAGCCAGCGCCGATGACGTGGATCGTGCTCACGAGGCGGGCAGAAAGCCGATAGCGCAGCGCAACGCCACCAGGATCTGCTCGCGCTTGCGCAGCCGGACCGGCGCATCAGGGCTGTGCCAGCCGCGACGGATCAACCGGGTCAGCAGCCGCCGGTAGAGGATCATCATCGCCCATGCCGCCCACAGGCGCCGGGCGCCGCCGGGCGTCAGTGCCGCTCGCGCTTCCTCGTAACGGCGCTCCGCCCGGGTCGCCAGCGCCCCGCAGGCGTGGGGTAGGTTGGGGTGGGCGAGCACCATGTCGGGATCGATGGAGGCAATGCCGGCGGCGGTCAGCAACTCGCGCGGCACGTACAACCGTCCAAGCCGGCTATCTTCCACCAGGTCGCGCAGGATGTTGGTGAACTGCATCGCCTCGGCCAAGGCCACGGCGAAAGTCTCGCCCGCAGGGTCGGGGCGGTCGAAAACGCGGATCGCCAAAAGCCCCACCGCCCCGGCCACCCGACGGCAGTAGAGTTCGAGCACCGACAGAGCGGGCGCGCGCATCATTCCCGACAGGTCCATGGCGACACCATCGATAACCGCCTCCAGTTCGGCTCTCGGCAGGCCGAAGCGGGCGATGGCTGACGCCAACCCTTCGGTTATCGGATCGGCGTGACCAGCGGCCATTCCCTCGACGTACAACCGCCGGATGCGCGCACGCCATGCTGCCAGTTGCTCTCGTTTCACCTCCGGTGAGCCGGGCTGGTCGGCAATATCGTCCACCAGCCGGCAAAAGGCGTAAATGGCGAACATGGCCCGCCGCTTGCGGCGCGGAAGCAGGAGCATCGGCCAATAGAAGGTGCTGCCCGACCGTTCGGCGATTACCGCCGGCGCCTCGGCACCGCTCGACACGGGAACCGTGAGACTCATCGCAAGGACAACCCTCTGGCCAAGCCGCGAGCCGCGGCCAGGACCCGCAGGTGGGTGGACAGCGTCACTCGCCGCTTGAGCGGGTCACGGTGGCGCAGCCGTTGCGTCAGGGCTTCAGCCATGCAGAGGATGACCGAAGTCTCCAGCCGCAAGCCCCGGTGCCTGATCAGTGAGGGCAGGGGCTGGGCACGCTCCAGGAGCCGGCCTACCTGATCAAGGACGCGGTTGAAGATGGCGCGCAACTTGGCATCGGCCTGGGTTTCCACCAGCCTTTCCACCGACACTCCACCTTCGTCGAACCAGGCAAGCGGCAGATAGCATCGACCCAACTCCACCCAGTCGTCCCGGGCGTCCTGGAGATGGTTGAGAATCTGCAAGGCCGCGCACAGCGCATCCGATGCCGGACCGGCTTCCGGTGAGGTTTCACCATGCAGGTCGAGAAGAAAGCGCCCGACCGGCGCCGCCGAAAACCGGCAGTAGAGCAGGAGGTCGCTCCAGGTATGGCAACGCGCGCCCAAGGCGTCGCGCCGAAAGGCGCGCAGCATCTGCCGCGCGTGTCGGTCGGACACGCCTGTGACCTGAAGACTGGCGCGCAGGTCGAGCGCCGGCTTCAGGTACCCCCGCCTTGCCTGACCGCCCAACAGCGTGCGCTCCAACGCCTCCAAGTGGCCGAGCTTGGTTTCGGGTTCCATGTCGGGGTCATCGGCGATATCGTCGGCCAGCCGCACGAACCGATAGAACGCCAGCACATGAGGGCGCAGATGTCGGGGCAGCAGGCGCGAGGCGACCGGGAAATTCTCCCCGGCGGCACCCTTGCGGGCGAAGGGCCCCGTTTGACGGCCGGCGGATGGAGCGATGTTGAACTCGGCCATGTGACTGCGGTGCGGCTGGAGGGGAGCGGCGGATGAAATGGTGGCGCTGGAGCCACCCGCGACTAATATAGACCATAACCGCCGGCCGCCCCTTAGGCTTCGCGGCATCACCCATAATTTCACGACCGAGTTCTCATGGCTACCGCCGCCGACGGCCTGTCGTACTCAGGCCAGCAGGTCCGCCGTTACGACAATGACCGGTTCCTGACCGCCCTATTCGCTCCCGCCGATCGCCGCGAGGACCTGTTTGCGCTCTACGCCTTCAACCTTGAGATCGCCAAGACCCGTGAGGTGGTGACCGAGGCGATGCTCGGCCGCATTCGCCTGCAATGGTGGCGGGAGGCGATTGCCGCGCTGTATGGCGAGAACGGCGGGGTTTCCATCGATCAGAACGAGGTGCTGCGCCCGTTGGCCGATGCGATTGGTCGCCATGGCCTCAGCCGGGAGTATTTCGAGCGCCTGATCGACGCTCGCGAGGCGGACCTGGACGAAGAACCGCCGGCCAGTCTCGCCTGTCTTGCCAACTATGCCGAGGTAACCTCGGCGCCGCTGGTGCTGTTGGGCCTTGAAGTGCTGGGGGTGAGGGACGGCGTTACGGTCGAGGCGGGGCGCAACGTCGGTGTCGCCTGGGCGTTGACCGGCCTGCTACGTGCCGTGCCGTTCCACGCCAGCCAGCGCCGCCTGTATTTGCCCGCTGACCGGCTTGTCCATCATGGCGTACGCGCCGGCCGAGTGCTGGACCTGAAGCCCGAGCCGGAGTTGAAACCGGTGATTCGCGAGGTGACGGAGATGGCCCGTCACCGCCTCGCCCAGGCCCGCAGCCGGCATCGCGAGGTGCCGCGCGCGGCGCTGCCGGCGCTCCTGTCGGCCACGCTGGCCGACAGCTATCTCGACGCCTTGGCCCGCGAGGATTATGACGTCTTCGCACCGCGCGTGCGGATGCCTCATCCCTTCCGTCAGGCCCGTTTGGCGTGGTGGGCAATGCGGGGGCGGTATTGACGGACGGTTTCACGGCTTCCAGGTTTACCTTCTTCCTTGATGGCCCCCTATCCCAATGGCATCCCAGCCCGTTCACGCTGAACGGAGTGGGTTACCTCTGCGCCGAGCAGTCCATGATGCATGCCAAGGCGTTGCTGTTCGCCGACACCGAAATCGCCGACGCCATACTGGCGACGCCTTTCCCCTATGAGCACAAAAGATTGGGGAGAGAGGTGAGAAACTATCGCGAAGAGACGTGGGCGAGGGTGCGACATGCCGTTGTCTACGCCGGTACGGTTGCCAAGTTCACGCAGAACGCTGACCTGCTGGGGTTTCTACTGGCCACCGGCGACGGCCGCATCGTCGAGGCTAGCCCCTTCGATCGTATCTGGGGAATCGGTCTGACCGCCGATGATCCACGGGCGCAAAAGCCCGAGCAGTGGCGGGGGCTGAACCTGTTGGGTGACATCCTGACCGAGGTCAGAGATGCGCTAAAGCGCGTTAGAGCCACGTAGCCAAGTCCTCCAGCGCCCGCCGCGTGTAGGCCAGCTTGCGGTCGCGACCGCGGATACGGTCGTCCACCGGCGGGAACAGGCCGAAGTTCACGTTCATCGGCTGGAAGATTTCCGCATCGGCCCCGCCGGTGATGTGGTTCAGAAGCGCGCCCAGAGCCGTCGTCGCCGGTGGCGGCGCGATGGGGCAGCCCACGCGCTCCGCCGAGGCGAAACGGCCGGCTAGCAGACCAATACCGGCGCTCTCCACGTAGCCCTCGCAACCCGTCACCTGCCCCGCGAAACGCAGACGCGGTTGAGCCTTCAGGCGCAAAGCGCCATCCAACAGCTTGGGGCTGTTAAGGAAGGTGTTGCGGTGCAGGCCGCCCAAACGGGCGAATTCGGCCTTCTCCAGGCCGGGGATCATGCGGAATACCCGCGCCTGTTCCGCGTGCTTCAGCTTGGTCTGGAAACCGACGAGGTTGTAAAGCGTACCCAGCGCGTTGTCCTGGCGAAGTTGCACCACCGCATAGGGGCGCCTGCCGGTGTGGGGGTTGGTCAGGCCCACCGGCTTCATCGGCCCGTAGCGCAGGGTATCGGGGCCGCGCGACGCCATGACTTCGATCGGCAGGCAGCCCTCGAAGTAGGGGGTAGTCTTTTCCCATTCGTGGAATTCCACCTTGGGTGCCGCCAGCAACGCTTCCAGGAAGGCGTGGTATTCGTCGCGCTCGAAGGCGCAGTTGATGTAGTCGCGCCCCGTGCCGCCCGGCCCGGGCTTATCGTAGCGTGACTGGAACCACGCCTTGGACAGATCGACGCTGTCAAAATGGACGATCGGCGCGATGGCGTCGAAGAAGGACAGGGACTCTTCGCCCGTCAGTTCCCGCACCGCGTCGGCAAGCGCGGGCGAGGTGAGGGGGCCGGTAGCGATGATCACACTGTCCCAATCGGCCGGCGGCAGGCCCGCCACCTCCTCGCGCACAACGGTAATCAGCGGATGGTCGAACAACGCCTGGGTGACCGCTTGCGAGAAGCCCTCGCGATCAACCGCCAGGGCACCGCCGGCCGGTACCTTGTGAGCGTCCGCCATCGCCAGGATCAACGAACCGGCACGCCGCATCTCCTCGTGCAACAAGCCGACGGCATTGTACTCCGCGTCATCCGAACGCAACGAGTTGGAACACACCAGTTCCGCCAGACCGTCGGTCTGGTGGGCTTCGGTGGGACGGACCGGCCGCATCTCGCGCAGTATCACCGGCACCCCTGCCTGGGCCAATTGCCAAGCGGCTTCGCTACCGGCGAGGCCGCCGCCAATGACGTGGACGGGCTGGGAAAGGCTGGACTGGGGCATGGCGGTACTTCCGGCATCGACTGAGGGGATGAACACATAGCGTCGGAATTCGGTCAGGGCAACGCCCGGCCGCTCCGTCTCTTGTCAGGGCATTCGCCTTTGCTAATATGGCGCTGCCGGAAAACAGGAGCGGACGATCATGGAGCAGGATATCGGGTGGATCATCGTCGCCGCCGCCAGTGTGATGGCACTACCCCTGATCCGCCGCGCCCTGTCGCCAGCAACAGGAATCACGCCGGACGCGCTGAAACGGCGGCTTGATGCCGGCGAGGATATGCTGGTGCTGGACGTGCGCACCCCGGACGAATTCGCCGGCGGTCATATCGGGGAAGCGGTCAACGTAGCCTTGCCGGAATTGGCCCAGCGGTTGCCCAACCTCAAGTCTCATCTCGCCGACCACGGCGAAACCTCCGTGGTGGTGGTATGCCAGTCCGGCCCTCGTGCCCACCATGCCGCCCGTCTGCTCCGGGCCGCCGGGCTGCGCAAGGTCGCTATCATGACCGGCGGCATGAACGGCTGGCGACGCGCCGGGCTGTCTGTTTGAACTGAACCGCGCCGGGTTTCCCGGATGCCCCATTTCCTGAGAAGAGGGTGTCACGGTGTAACGACGCGGTTTAGGCAAGAGTCGCGGGTTGGAGCGATATGCCGGGCAGGCGGTGTATTTCGGGCCGGGCTTGGTCATTGACGTGGAGATGGGCAAAGAAAGAGTCTTGCGGCGGTTCACCATGGCTTCGCTCTTGGAGACGATGGCCGACTTACGACGGCAAGTCCCCGCCCAATGCCGCTGGCGGCTGTTGTTGCGTTCCAGCGTGACGCTCTGGTCTTTGCCTTGGTGTGCCCCGCCCGATCGGCAGCACCGTGTCATAGACGGCAAACGGATCGGTGCAGAACAGCCGCGCGCCCCAGCGTTGCAGGCGCTCGTACAGACGCCGGAAGGTAGCTTCATCCCGCTTGCCGCATTCCCCGTCGATCAAGCGCCCGCCCTCGCGCTCGTATGCCTTTCAAATCCAGAGTTTCTGCGCCTTGCAGCCCCGGTAGTGCCCCATCTCGTCGATCTCGATGACGCTGACCGGCTGCCGGGGTCGGCTTGGGGCAGTGCCGGTCCACGTAGCGGCACACCCAGCGCAACACCGACTGCGCCGTCGTGCCCAGGAGTTTGCCCACGCAGCAGAGCGACAGCCCATGCCCATACAGCGTCACCGCCGCCCGCTTGGTCGGCTCCGGTACACCGGCATCCGGCCTGCGCGTGAACTGATAGCCGCACTTCCGGCACAGCCATCGCGCTGCTTGCCTCGTGCATGGCCGGATTTCACCACCCGCACGCTGCCGTAGCGCGGGCACCACATTCGTTCACCCAAATCGGCCCTTCCCCGTTGGTCGAGCCGATTACATGGGATGCGTCGTTACACCGTGACACCCTCCCAACCTTGGTGGGTTTCATCGACCGCCTCGGTTCAATCTCTCGCGCTGTGCTTGTGCTGACGGTAACAGACGAAGCTTCTCTGAGACCCCGACAGTACCTTGCGTAGCAAGGAACGAAAGGGTGATACGGCGCGTCCGCATCACCCTTTTAGGCATGCGCCCAATTGGCCTCGATTGCCCCAAGGCATATATCCATCGCGTGATAGCAACTGTAACAATGACACGCTACAAGGCAACGCCAAATAAGACCAGGGAGATAAAAGCGGTGTTTCATCAACACAGCGTGGTGATCGAGATCGACGAAGAGGCTGTAGCTGTGCTTATCTGGGAAAATGATGGGGTAACGTTCCATGCCGTCCACCCATCAACCTTCGATCTACATGGACTATCTTTTCACGATACAGTGGAAGCTCAGCGCGCCGCAGCTGCCGCCATGGCCAGAGCAGCCTGATTTCAGCGTTACATATTGGCAACTATCGAGGAGGAAATGCCACAGCCGGCGCGAGATTGGGTACCCGACTAACGCTGATTTGGCTAGAAATTCAACAACGGTCGACGGATGGCGGTTTAAGTGAGTAGGGGTTGACGTGGTTCTTGTCCGCACCGTGTTGGAATGCACCGCGAGGCTGCGTTCAAATCGGGTGGTATCCATTCCCCTCGTGGAGAGGGCACTGCTTTCGTTTCAGCCAGCGAACCCGCCATCGCCAATTTCGAAAGGATAAGGAAAACATGAAACTTCATCGAACCTTGCTTGGCGCGGCGCTTGTTCTCAGCCTGCCGACTGCCGCTCTGGCCGGAGAAGGCTTTTACCTGGGCGCTGGTGCGGGCGTGAATCTCCTGCGCGACGCTGATATCAATGGTGCCGGCCTTGGCATTTTGGACCCGGATCTCGAGTTTGAAACCGGCTTTGCCGGCGCTCTCTCGGCGGGTTACAAGTTCGGCTTTGGCCTGCGCCCCGAACTGGAGCTCTCGTATCGCCGCAACCGGATGGACGACGTCTCGGGTGCCCAAACCTTGGTTGACGGTGACTCCCGCTCCCTGAGTCTGTTGGCCAATTTGGTCTATGATATCAACACCGGTACGGCGTTCACCCCGTATATTGGCGCCGGTGCCGGCTTCTCGCGCGTTTGGTACGACAACCTTCTGACCTCGGCCGGCAACTCTGTCGACGACAGCGACACGGTATTCGCCTATCAGGGCATTGCCGGTGTGGCCTATTCGGTCATGCCGAACCTCGACCTGACCCTCGACTATCGCTACTTCGCCACCAAGGACCCGGATTTCACGTCCAACCTGGGCGGCTTCGATAGCGAGTACAAGAACCACACCGTTCTGGCTGGCCTGCGCTACTTCTTCGGTGCCGCTCCGGTGGCCGCCGCGCCGGCTCCGGTGCCCGCCCCGGCGCCGCAGGTCCAGGCGCAACGCGAGTTCCTGGTGTTCTTCGACTTCGACAAGTCGGCCATCACCCCGGTCGCCGCCAAGACCATCTCCGACGCCGCCGCCACCGCCGGGGCCACCAAGGC
>DASPMK010000070.1:0-5742 GCA_035627075.1 Azospirillaceae bacterium | reverse complement strand
CCCCGTCATCGGCGACGTGGTCGGGGAAGGTAACGATGGCTTCACCGTCACCTTGTCCAGCGTCGGGGGCACTGCCATCGGTACCGCCACCGGCACCATCCAAAATGACGACAATTCGCTGGGAATAGCCGCGACAACCGCCGCCCAGGTCGAGGGGCAAAGCGGCACCACCAACTTCACTTTCACCGTAACGCGCTCGGGCACCACCACCGGGGCCGCCAGCGCCTCCTACGCGGTGACCGGCAGCGGCACCGCCCCCGCCGTGGCCGCCGACTTCGTGGGCGGCGCCCTGCCGTCGGGCACGGTCAGCTTCGCCGCCGGCGAAACCACCAAGACCATCACCATCCCCGTCGCTGGCGACTCGGCCGGAGAAAGCAACGAGGGTTTCACCGTCACCCTGTCCAGCCCCTCGGGCGCCACCCTCGACACTGCCAGTGCCGCTGGCATCATCCAGAACGACGACGCCTCCCTGGCCATCAGCACGGCGACCAGTTCCCAGCCGGAAGGTAACATCGGCACCACCTCCTATACCTTCACGGTAACCTACTCGGGCGGCTCCACGGGCTCCGCCAGCGTCGCCTATGCGGTGACCGGTTCCGGCAGCCGTCAGGCCGCCGCCGCCGACTTCGAGGGCGGGATGCTTCCCACGGGCACCTTGAACTTCGCCGCCGGTGAGACGAGCAAGACCATCACGGTCAACGCCGTTGCTGACACGGTGGCGGAGGCGAACGAGGGCTTCGCCGTCACCCTGTCCGGCGCCACGGGTGCCGCCATCATCACCGACAGAGCCACCGCCACGATCGAGAACGACGACGACAGCAATCGAGCCCCGGTGGTGTCCCGGCCGCTCGCCGATCCATCGGCGTCAGCGGGGCAGGCCTTCTCCTTTACCGTGCCGACCGCCACCTTCAGCGATCCCGACCGCGATGCCCTCAGCTACAGCGCCAGTTTGAGCACCGATGCCAGCCTGCCGGCGTGGCTCAGGTTCGACAGCGCTACGCGGAAGTTCACCGGCACGCCGCCAAGCAGCGCCACCGACCTGGCGGTCCGGATCACCGCCACCGATCCCGGTGAGCTGTCGGCAAGCGACTATTTTTTCCTACGCATGGCAACGTCAACCAACCGGACGCCCACCGTGACGCGAGGCATTCCGGATCAGGCGGCCGTGAAGGGCGGCACGTTCCGCTACGTCATTCCGTCCACCACTTTCAAAGATCCCGACGGCGGCAGGCTCACCCTTCGGGCCACCCAGAGCACCGGCGCCGCCCTGCCTTCGTGGATGACCTTCACGGCCGGCACCCGCACCTTTTCGGGCAAAATTCCGGCCAACGCGACCAAGCTGACGATACGCGTCACCGCTACCGACGTCGGCGGACTATCGGTATCCGACAGTTTTATTGTCACCGCCCGCGCCAGCCGCGCTCCAACAGCGGCACGGTCGATATCGGGCGTGAGTGCCGTGAAAGAGGCGGGTTTTCACCCCATGATTCCCTCGGCCGATGACCGGCGTCCGGCTGTCATGGCGGATCGTATCGACGGTCATCGGCTGGCACGCCCCCTCGCGACGGTGGCGCCGACGCTCGTCACTCCCCCAACCGGCCTGCTCGCGGGTTAGCAGGCTGCGGAAAAGGGGCTCGCCCGCCCGGCTTGGGTATGATTCTCTCTGCCCTCAGCAGTGGCAGGGAGAGGACGATGCGCGGGCATAACGAGATCGTGTCCCGCCTGATGGTGTAGGATTGGAGTTGGCGACCTTTACGGTTCCCGGTGGTCTGGCCGGATTTCTCAGTCGGTTGCGGCGGGCAACCCGAGGGGTTCATCATCGTCGAGCGGAGCGATGGATTCCAGCGTCATGTAGCGCGACCAGAGCTGGCCAACCCGACCTATCGTCCGCCGGATGCTCTGGCCCGCATCAAGACGCGAGTCGCCGCCCGGATCACGGGCGAGCAGGTCAAGGAGGTATCGCAAACGGGTAATCAGGAACATACCGGGAGGTTGATCGGTTCGGCGACGGGCCGCTGGGCGGCGCAGGCGAGGCGGAACAGGTCGTCGCCGTCCAGGATCACCACTACCCGCCCGTCGTTCAGCAAGGACACGCCACCCACCCCCGGCACCGCCACCAGCCCGGGGTGGCTTTCGCGCACGAACAGATCGCCCCGCCGCAGCAACCGATCAATCTCCACGCCGATGCGGCGATCGTCCCGGCGCAGGACCACGATCAGCCGTTCGCGGTCAGCCGGCGGCTCGGCATCGGGAGACGGGAAGCCCAGCGCGTCGGAAAGATGCACCACCGGCAACAGCCGGCCGCGCCGCAGGACCGTCCAGCAGCCCGACACCACGCGGAAATCCGAGATGCGGAAGCCGCAGACCTCCTCGACAGAGCGGTCGGGGATGGCTAGCACCTGATCGTTGAGCTGGACCAGCAGCGCCCGCAGGATCGCCGCCGACAGCGGCAGTTCGACCACGAAGGTGGAGCCTTGGCCGGAACGGGTGCGGATGGCGACGGCCCCGCCCAGCTTGGTGATATTGGCGCGCACGATGTCCATGCCGACGCCGCGTCCCGAGGTCTCGGTGATCCGCTCGGCGGTGGAAAAACCGGGGTGGAAGATCAGTTCGTGGATCTCGGAGGGGCTCATGCGGTGGCTTTCCGCCTCGCCCAACAGCCCGTGCGCCACCGCCTTGGCGCGCACCGCCTCGGTCGGGATGCCGCGACCATCGTCGGCGATTTCGACGTTTACCCGGTTGGACCGCTGTGCTGCGCGGATCGTCAGCTCGGCCTGGGCCGGCTTGCCGGCGGCCTGCCGCCGCTCAGGGGATTCAATGCCGTGATCGATGGCATTGCGCACCATGTGCAGGAGCGGATCGTACAGCATCTCGACCATGCTTTTGTCGATGCGCACGTCGCCGCCTTCGATGGACAGGCGGATGCGCTTGCCCTGGACGCGCGCCATTTCGCGCACTACGCGCGGGAACTGGTTGAACAGCGTCTCGATCGGCACGACACGCAGGTCCAGCGCGCTCTCGCGCAGACGGTCCACCGAGCGGCTGAGTTCGGCGTCCAACTCCATCAGGTCGCGGCGGTGGCGCTCCATCCGCTCCAGCAGCACCCGTAGATCGGGGTCGGTGGAGCCGAGCCGGCCGACCAGCGCGTCCATGGCATCCTCCAGCCGGGTGTCATGAGCCAGCCCGTTGAGGTCCGAAGACAAGAGCACCATGCCGTCGATGCGCGCCATGAAGCGGTCGATGGCCTCGCCCGGCACGCGCAGCACGCCGCCGCCGGACGGGGCACGCGTCAGCGTCGTCGGCAGAGTCTCGGCCTCAGGCGAGGCGGGCGGCTCGGGCGGGCGGACGGCGGCGACCTCGGTTGGGCCGGTGATGGGCGCCGGGGGAGCGGGCGGCGGGGTTACCGCCGGTTCGGGCGTGCTCCCGCAGGCGCACAGCAGCAGATACTCGCCGTCAGGATCCATCTCGGCCAGGCCGGCGCGCAAGGTCGCTTCGCCGTCGGCCGAGGCCACCAGCACCTTCAGCCAGGTCTTGCCCTCGATGAACTCCGGCCAGTTGGTTATGGCCTGCACGCGGGTGTTGAGCCACGTAGCGAAGCCTGAAGCCAATTGCGGCGACTCCTCCACATAGGCCGTGATCTCGTAGAGTCCGGTGTCGCGGCGCGCCAAGGCGCCCCGCAGCAGGGCGGCGCTTTCCGGCGACAGAAAGCGCAACAGGCCGGTATCGATGCCGTAGCCGGCCAGTTCCCCGACAGTGAAGGGACGGTGCGGGTCGTCTCCGGCGGTTTCGGCCAGGGTGCGCAGGGCTGCCCCCTGCTCAGCGGCCACGGCGGCGGCGATGTCTTCCGGCGGGTCGTGGGCGGCCTGCTGGGCGATCAGGTCCACCGCCTGTCGGCAATGGCTCAACAGCCGGGTGCAACGGTCCGATGCCGGCGGCAGACCCCGGCGGAACAGGTCGCCAGTCTGGCGCAGCAAGGTGGCCGCGCGCGGCGTGCCGATCACCTCCGCCGTCGCCGCCAGCTTGTCGTAGGCCCCGGCGACGGCCGCCCCCTCGGCATCCGAGGTCGCCAGCAGGCGCTGGACCTCCGATACGCCGGATTTTAGCGCCTGGGCATTATGGTCGACCAGCAAGGTGGACAGGATGGCCGCCCCGGCGTCCTTGCCCGACAGTTTGGACAGCCGGGCGCTGATGCGGGCGATTTCCTGAAGCTCCTTCAGGATGGCGTCGGCCTGGCGGGCCTTGGCCACTTCGCGGAAACGGCGGAAGGTGTCGGCGAACGGCAGGAAGGACAGGCGCTCGCAGCCGATCTCCAGGGATTCGGCGGTATCGATCACTTCCGCCAGCCCCTCGTCGTCCAGAGCGTCGGGGAACAGCGCGCGGGTCAGTGTCGCCATGCCTTCGCGCAGATGGCCGACAAAGAGATTGAGGAGCTTCTCGTTGCCGTGGAGTGGCGACGGGGAAGAGGCTGGCGTGCTGGCGGCGGGGGCCTTGGCTTTCGCTTTGCCGCGCCCTTTCTTGGGCGGTCCGGCGGACGGGGGCGCCTCGCCGGCGTGGTCGAGCCGCGCCAACAGCGTTTCAGGGGCCGGGCTGTCACGCCGCTCGGCCACCGCCACCTCCATCATGCCCCGCAGCGCGTCCAACCCCTCCAGCAAGGCTTCGGCCACCGGCTCGGAAAACGGCAGGGTGCCGGAGCGGATGCGGCCCAGCACCGTCTCGGCGGCGTGCCCCAGCTTCTCCATGCCGAAGAGGTCCATGGCGCGGGCCGCCCCTTTCAGGGAGTGGAAAGCGCGGAACAGGGCGGCGATGTCGTCGGCAGAAGGGGGGGCTTGCGTCGCCTGCGAGAGGATGCGGTCCATCGCCTCGAAGCGCTCGGAGGCTTCAAGGGCGAACTGCTGCCACAGGGTTTCGATCAGCTCGCTCATGATGGACGCACCGTCCGTGCTGGAAGGTTAGACCGGCAGGCCGGCGGCGCGGCGGATGGCCAGGATGATATCGTGGCCCTTCTTGTGGGCGAGGTCCAGGCTCATGGTGCCCGACGGTTTGGCGATCACCTCCACGGCCCCTAGCGCGCGGGCCTCGTTGGCCTCCGGCGAGCCGACCTGGGCCACCGAGGAGATGATGATCACCTTGGCGCGCGAGGTAAGCGACAGGTGCTCCAGTGCCTCCAACCCGCTCATTTCCGGCATTTCGATGTCAAGCAGGATGATGTCCGGTTTCAGCGATTTCGCCAGCTCCAGCGCCACCCGGCCGTTTTCCGCCGCTCCCGCCAGCTCCAGATCCTCGTCGGCGCGCACGATGTCGCCGATAATGGTGCGCATCAGCATGGAGTCATCGACCAGCAGAACCTTGGTCTTGGCCATGTATCGTTCCCCGAATTCCTGAAGCTTTTACGGATTGAGCCAGGTGTTGAGCTTGCGTCCCAGCGCCGCCGCCGGCAGCACTGCCGTTGCCAGCCCCTCGCGGATGGCCGAACACGGCATACCGTCAACCGCGCAGGTGCCTGGTTCCTGCACCAGGACGGGCAGGTTGCGGGCGGCGAAGTCACGCGCCCCCGCCGTGCCGTCGTTGCCCATGCCGGTCAGGATCACCGCCACCGGTGCGTGCGCCTCCGCCGCCGCCGAGCGGAGCAGAAGGTTGGCCGAAGGGTGATAGATTTCCTGGCTGTCGAAGAACGCCTTCAACACGAACCGGCTATCGGGCCGGCGGCGCACCTGGGTGTCGCCGCCGCCGCGCAAAATGACG
>DASPMK010000069.1:0-2399 GCA_035627075.1 Azospirillaceae bacterium | reverse complement strand
GCCGGATCGAGGAACGCACGGTCTGGGTCAGCCGCGAGGCCGATTGGCTGACCGGGCAGCGCCGGTTTCCCGGCGAGGTGCGTCTGCCGGGAGCCACCACCATCGTCAAGGTCCGCTCGCGAACTGCACTGAAGGATCGCTGCCGAACCGACACCCCCGCTACTACATCTCCTCCGCCGCCCTTACCGCGGAGCGCGCCGCCGAGGCCGTGCGAGGCCACGGGGCCATCGAAAACCAGTTACACTGGGTGCTCGATGTCGTCTTCGCCGAGGACCAAGCCCGGCTGCCAACCGGACACGGCGCAAAGAACATGGCTGTCGTCCGGCACTTCGCCATCAACCTCGTCCGTTCCATCCCCGACAAAAGGAGCATCAAGCTCAGGCGCAAAAAGGCAGGCTGGGAGGTCAGCTATCTCGCTTCAATCCTCGGACTGCTGGCGTGTTAACCTGGATTCGGAGCCCTGGTAGGTGTGGGCCAGGGCAACGTGGTCAGGTTAGTGGGCGGCAACAAGAGCGTCGTGGCGTTTGGGGCGGTTCGTGATTGAACGGGGCTGGGAATCACGACCGAGGCGACCGCCATGGAACCGATCTTCGTCAAGGACCGCTTGCGCCTGCTCCTGGAGCATTTTGGCGCGGTCGACGATCCCCGCGAACCGGCCAGGGTTTGTTATCCTTTGCCCGAGGTGCTGTTTCTGGTGACGTGCGCCAGCATCGTGGGCTGTGACGACTATGACGAAATCGCCGACTGGGGCGCGCATCATCTTCATCTCGTCCGCGCCCTTGACCCCGGAACGGGCCGCCCAAGCCCTCCACAGCCACTGGGGCATCGAAGCCATGCACTGGGTTGATGTCATCTTAGGAGGACCAGTCCCGCGTCCGGCGCGGACGCGGGGCCCGCAACATGGCTCTCGTTCGTCGCTTTGCCTTCAACATCGTCCGCGCCGGACGCGGCAAACGCTCCATCAAGACCGCCAGAAAAGTAGCCGGCTGGAACCCGGACTTTCTGGCCAGCCTCATCCTACCAGACCGTTAACCTGGACTCGTTACCGTGACTTGACCTCCGCTCGCTCCATTCTCCTACACCGATGGACCTAACCCCGAAGGAAACATCATGCCCACGGCCGCCATCCTCATTATCGGCAACGAGATTTTGTCCGGCCGCACCAAGGACGCCAATGTGGCCTTTCTGGCCGAAAGGCTGGGGGCGCTGGGCATTCCGGTGCGCGAGGTTCGCGTGGTACCCGACGCGGAGGCGGAGATCGTGGCGGCAGTCAACGCGCTTCGGGAACGCTATGCCTACGTATTCACTACCGGCGGCATCGGCCCCACCCACGACGACATCACGGCGGCCTGCATCGCCAAGGCGTTCGACGCGGCCTTGGAGCGCAATCCGCAGGCGGTGACGCTGCTGGAAAACCATTACGAGCCGGGCCAACTCAACGAGGCGCGGCTGCGCATGGCCAACATCCCGGCCGGCGGCATCCTGATCGACAACCCGGTGTCGAAGGCGCCGGGCTTCCAGATCGGCAACGTCTTCGTGCTGCCCGGCGTGCCGTGCATCATGCAGGCGATGTTCGACGGACTGACCGGGCGGCTTCAGGGCGGGCCGCCGGTGTTATCGCGTACCGTCACCTGCCTTTTGCCCGAGGGCCGAATCGCCACTGAGTTGAGCGCGGTGCAGGACCGTCATCCGACGGTGGAGATCGGTAGCTATCCCTATCTGAGGAACGGTCAGATCGGCACCAGTCTGGTGATGCGCGGCACCGATCCGATGGCGGTGGAGGCGGCGGCGACGGCGGTGGCCGATCTCACCCGCGCCTACGGCGATGATCCCGTCATCACCCCCGGAGCAAACGGGTAAGGGAGTGATCCAAGGGGCCGAGGCGTGTTGAGGAACGAAAGAGACAGCCAAACTTTCGTCCCATGAAGCTGAAACCCCAGGAACTTGAAATAGTTACTTTCCTTCTGAAGCACCTGCTCTCCGGCGTTGCCGGGGCAGTGACGTTGGGGCTGGGTCTTCTGGTCCTCGACGTCGCCAATCTCGGCACGCTGGTGCGCGAAAGCGAGCACGGGCTGGTCGCCGTGGTGATGATCTTCTTCGGCCTGATCGTCACCTTCGGCGGCGTGGCCATGGGCATCGGCATCATGACCCTGTCCGATGGCCACTGGCCGCCGGGCCATGACGACGGGATCGACTACTAGCCCGGATTATGCACCGGGGTTGGCGGGTGTAGCGCAAGCCGTTGATCCGGCATAGGTTTCGGTTACCACACCAGAATCCACCGTCTCCGGAGCGCCCACCCGCCATGGTTGATCCTACCCTGCCGCTGCCCGGCCTGTCAGCCGTCGATGGAAAGTCCGTGGTGGCGCGTTTCGATGGCGGGCGGCTGTCCTCGGACG
>DASPMK010000068.1:0-2865 GCA_035627075.1 Azospirillaceae bacterium | reverse complement strand
TCTCGAACGCCTCGAACGTGGCGATGGCGCGCGGCAGCACGCTCTCGTCCTCGCCCTCATAGTAACGCTTGGCGAGTTGGACGGCGGTGCGCCCGGCCTCCAGGAACAGCTCGCGGCGGTCGCCGTGGGTGGCGACGACGGTGCCGTTGCCCGGCAACGACAGGCCCAACGCCTCGGTCAGGCAGTTCATGGAGTTGGCGGTGAACATGCCCGAGCACGACCCGCACGTCGGGCAGGCGGAACGCTCGTAGGCCGTCACCTCCTCGTCCGACACCTTCGAATCGGCGGCGACTACCATGGCGTCGATCAGGTCGATGGCCTTGGTCTTGCCGCCGATCACCACCTTGCCGGCCTCCATCGGCCCGCCCGACACGAAGACGGCGGGGATGTTCAGGCGCAAGGCGGCCATCAGCATGCCCGGCGTGATCTTGTCGCAGTTGGAGATGCAGACCAGCGCGTCGGCACAGTGGGCGTTGGCCATGTACTCCACGGCGTCGGCGATGATCTCGCGCGACGGCAGGCTGTACAGCATGCCGTCGTGGCCCATGGCGATGCCGTCGTCGATGGCGATGGTGTTGAATTCCTTGGCGACGCCGCCGGCCTTCTCGATCTCGCGCGCCACCATCTGGCCCAGGTCCTTCAGGTGGACGTGGCCCGGCACGAATTGGGTGAAGGAATTGGCGATGGCGATGATCGGCTTGCCGAAATCGCCGTCCTTCATGCCGGTGGCGCGCCAGAGGCCGCGGGCACCGGCCATGTTGCGGCCGTGGGTGGAAGTGCGGGAGCGATAGGCGGGCAAGGTCGTGACCCTTCTCGACAGAAAATGACGGCTGTAAGCGTGGGGACGGCAACATTAGCGCAGGTTGGGCGGCCGCGCCAAGCACGGGGCCGACGGCAGAGGCTATGGCTGGCTTGCAAAGCCGGCGGCATAGGCTAACCTCTTAGAAAATCGCCCAGAATTTTTCATTCTGGAAACAAACGAAAAGCCGGTCGGCACTCGGGAGGACATACTATGGCGTTGAAGGCCGAGCTGTTGAAGGACGAACTGACGGAAAAAATCATCCGTCAGGTGCGCGGCCGCCTGTCGCGCGACAAGGTGGAGAACACCGAACGCTTCATCCGGCGCTTTTACGCCAACGTCCCGCCCGACGACATTCTCCAGGCCAGCCCCGACCAGCTCTACGGCGCCGCTCTGGCCATCTGGCAGTTCGCCGCCCAGCGCCGGCGCGGCGAGGCCAAGGTGCGGGTCTACAATCCCCGGGTCGAGGACAACGGCTGGCAGTCGCCCCACACCGTGGCGGAGATCGTCAACGACGATATGCCGTTCCTGGTGGACTCCGTCACCTCGGCGCTGAACCAGTTCGGCCTGTCGGTGCATCTGGTGATCCATCCCATCGTGCGGGTGCGCCGCGACGACGAGGGCCGGCTGGTCGAACTGACCGACGCGCCGGCCAACGGCGACGGCAGCCTCGCCGAATCCTTCATGCATGTGGAGTTCGACACCCAGACCGGCGCCGACCGGCTGCGAGAAATTCACAACGCGCTGGCCCGCGTGTTGGGCGACGTGCGCGCGGCGGTCGAGGACTGGCGGGCTATGCGCGCCAAGGTGCTGGAGGTGGTCCACGACGTGGAGGACGGCGCCGCCCGCACCATGCCCGAGGTCGACCGGATCGAGGCGGTGGACTTCCTCCAGTGGGTGGACGACGACCATTTCACCTTCCTGGGCTACCGCGAGTACCGCTTCGGTCCGCCGGCCGAGGGGGCGAGCGAGCCCACCCTGGCGGTGGTGGCCGACTCCGGCCTGGGCGTCCTGCGCGATCCCGAGGTGCTGGTGTTCGACGGCCTGCGCAACTTCGCGGCCCTGCCGCCCGAGGTGCGGTATTTCCTGCGCTCGCCCAACCTGTTGATGGTCACCAAGGCCAACCGGCGGTCCACCGTCCACCGGCCGGTCCATCTCGACGCCATCTTCGTCAAAATCTTCAACGAGGACAACGAGGTGGTGGGCGAGCGGCTGTTCGTCGGCCTGTTCACCTCCACCGCCTACACCCAGAGCCCGCGCGACATCCCCTATCTGCGCCGCAAGGTGGCCCGCGTCATCGACCGCGCCGGCTTCGCGCCGAAAAGCCACGACGCCAAGGCGCTGATGCACATCCTGGAGCACTTCCCGCGCGACGAGCTGGTGCAGATCACCGACGACGAACTGCTGGAGACGGCGCTGGGCATCCTGCACCTGCAGGAGCGTCAGCGGGTGGCGCTGTTCGCCCGCCGCGACCCGTTCGGCCGCTTCGCGTCGTGCTTCGTCTTCGTCCCGCGCGACCGCTACGATACCGCGTTGCGCCTGCGCATCCAGGGCATCCTGGAAAAATCCTTCCAGGGGACGTGCAGCACCTTCTACACCCAGCTCGACGAGGACGTCCACGCCCGCATCCACTACATCATCAAGACCGATCCCAACCATCTGGCCGAGGTCGATCTCGATACCGTCGAAGCGCAACTGGTGGAAACGGCGCGCACCTGGCCCGACCGCCTGCACGCCGCCCTGGTCGATGCCCACGGCGAGGAACGCGGGCTAGCCCTGCTCGCCCGCTACGCCAACGCCTTCCCGCTGGGCTACCAGGAGCGGTTCTCCGCCGACGTGGCGGTGGTGGACATCGACCGCGTCGAGGCGGTGGTGGCGACCGGCACGCTCGGCATGAACCTCTACCGGCCCCTGGAGGCCGCCGACGACGAGCTGCGCTTCAAGATCTATCACGCCGACACGCCGGTGCCACTGTCCGACGTGCTGCCGATGCTGGAGCGCATGGACCTGCGCGTCATCACCGAAATGCCGTACCAGGTGAGCGTGGGCGGGCTCGACCGCACGGT
>DASPMK010000067.1:0-6922 GCA_035627075.1 Azospirillaceae bacterium | reverse complement strand
GACCTGCATGCGCTCGATAAGCTGATTGCGATTGTCGCCGAAGGTGAAATGGTAGGTTTCCGGCAGAAGCGTACCGTTGGCCGGTACCTTGTCGATGGTGCCGGCAAGCCCGGATTCCGCCGACAACAGGGCCACGACCTGGGCCGAGGTCAAGCCCTCTGCCACGGTGACGCGACGCACCACCACTTTACCTGACCGGATGATGTCCAGCGTCCCGCCGAGGGAGACATGGGCGGGAAACAGGTATTCCCCGGCTTTGAGTTCCCGGTCCACGCGCAAAAGCTTGGCGCCCGCCATGAACAGCAGGGGTTCGTCGATCACCCCTTCTTCGCCCAGCCGACGAGCGATGCCGAGAACCCCGCTGCCGCGGGGAATCATCACCGCCTTCTCCTCGCCGAGCGGTCCCGGCATGTCGAAGCGCTGAACGCTACCCCAGATCACGCCGCCGCCCGCAGCGGCGGCGATCCCCAGGAGGGCGAGAAAGAGGCGTGCGCCCCGACCCATGGCATTTCCGCCTTAGCGGAATTCTTTGAACACCAGCGACGCGTTGGTGCCGCCGAAGCCGAAGGAATTGGACAGAGCCGCCCGGACACGCCGTTCCTTGGCCTTGTGCGGCACCAGATCGACGCCGAGGCAACTTTCGGACGGGCTGTCCAGATTGAGGGTCGGCGGCACCACGCCATCGGTAATGGCCTTGATCGAGAAGATGGCTTCCACCGCGCCGGCCGCCCCCAGGAGGTGACCGATGGCCGACTTGGTGGACGACATCGACACGCTATCGATAGCCGAACCGAACAGACGCTTGACCGCCCCCAGTTCAATCTCGTCACCGAGCGGGGTCGACGTGCCGTGGGCATTGATGTAGTCGATGTCTTCCGGATTCATCCCGGCACGGGTCAGCGCCGCCCTCATCGAGCGGAAGCCACCGTTGCCGTCCTCGGCCGGAGCCGTGATGTGGTGGGCATCACCGGACATGCCATAGCCGACGACCTCGGCGTAGATCTTGGCGCCACGGGCCTTGGCGTGCTCCAGTTCCTCCAGGATCACGACCCCGGCGCCTTCGCCCATGACGAAGCCGTCGCGGTCCTTGTCCCAGGGACGCGAGCCCTTTTCGGGCGCATCGTTAAAGCCGGTGGACAGGGCACGGGCCGCCGCGAAGCCGGCAATGCCCAGACGGCAGAGCGCGGATTCGGCGCCACCCGCCACCATTACGTCGGCGTCGCCCCACATGATCAGCCGGGCGGCGTCGCCGATGGCGTGCGCACCGGTCGAACACGCGGTAACGACCGCATGGTTCGGCCCCTTGAAGCCGTGATTGATGGAAATGTGACCGGAAGCCAGATTGATCAGGCAGGCCGGGATAAAGAAGGGCGACAGACGCCGCGGCCCCTTTTCCTTCAGAGTAAGCGAGCCTTCATAGATGGACGGCAGTCCACCCACCCCGGAACCGACCATGACGCCGGTCCGCTCGCGATCCTCTTCGGTCTCGGGCTTCCAGCCGGAGTCCTCGATGGCTTCCTTGGCCGCCGCGATCGCGAAGATGATGAAGTCATCCATCTTGCGCTGATCCTTGGACGACACGAACTCCTCGGCATTGAACAGGCCTCCGCCCTCGCCGCGCGGCACCTGCCCACCAATCTTGGCGGCCAAATCCGACACGTCGAAAGCCGTGATGCCTATGATGCCCGAATCGCCGTTCAGCAACCGTTCCCAGTTGTGCTTCTGTCCGACACCGAGCGGCGTGACGAGACCGAGCCCGGTTACGACGACGCGTCTCATGCTCATTCCTGGCGTGATCCCAAATACTCAAACCGGCCAGGCTTCGGTTTTACCCGTTCCTCTCCGCCTGGAGAAGCTGTGCCTGGCCGTGCTGAAGCGGTCTTTCGTCGAACGCCCGATCAGGCCGGGGAGTTCGCCTTGATGAAGTCGATCGCGTCCTTGACGGTCAGGATCTTCTCGGCGGCGTCGTCCGGAATCTCGCAGCCGAACTCCTCCTCGAAGGCCATCACGAGCTCGACCGTATCCAGGCTGTCAGCACCCAGATCGTCGATGAAGCTGGCGTTCTCGGTCACCTTCGACTCTTCGACGCCGAGGTGCTCGACGACGATCTTCTTCACGCGTTCGGCAATGTCGCTCATGTTTTTCTACCTTCCGAATTCCCTAGCCTGATGGGGCCAGAACAACCAAACGGAAAACACCGCTTCGGGCGCCTTCGCCCACAAAAAGCGCTGTCAGATAGCACACTCCCGTGGCCTTGACCAGCGCTTGCACCTCATTTGACGGGATGTCGCCCTTTCGGGTTTCATATCATGGCCATACCGCCATTGATATGCAACGTCTGACCCGTCACGTAAGCCGCCTCGTCACTGGCCAGATAGGCCACGCCAGCGGCGATGTCCTCCACCGATCCCATGCGGCCGGCGGGGATGGCATTATTCAGCTTTTCCTTCTGCTCGTCGCCGAGCACATGCGTCATGGCCGTGGCGATGAAGCCGGGAGCCACGCAATTCACCGTGATCCCGCGCGAGGCGACCTCGGCCGCCAGCGACTTGGACATGCCGATCATGCCGGCCTTGGAAGCGGCATAGTTGGCTTGGCCCGGATTGCCGGTGACGCCGACAATGGAGGTGATGCCGATGATGCGGCCGAAGCGGCGCTTCATCATGCCCTTCATCACCGCCCGCGACAGGCGAAAGGCGGCGGTCAGATTGACGTCCAGCACCGCCTGCCAGTCGTCGTCCTTCATGCGCAGCGCCAAAGTGTCGCGGGTCAGACCGGCGTTGTTGACCAGGATGTCGATCTTGCCGAGCGCCGCTTCCGCGTCCTTGATCAGCCGCTCGGTCGAGGCTGCGTCGGCAAGGTTGGCCGGAACCACCTTCGCGCGCTCGTCCCCCAGTTCGGCGGCCAGTTTCTCCAGCGCCTCCACCTTGGTGCCCGACAGCGCCACGGTGGCGCCCTGGGCATGAAGGGCCTTGGCGATGGCGGCGCCGATACCGCCCGAAGCGCCGGTCACCAGCGCGCACTTCCCGGTCAGGTCGAACATGAGGCCGCTTCTCCGGCTGTTATTGTTTCAGGAAAGCATCGATATCGGCGGGGGTGCCCAGCGACACGCCCGTCATTTCCTTGTCGATGCGCTTGGCGAGACCCGCCAGTACCTTGCCAGAGCCGACCTCCACCAGGGAAGTGACGCCTTGCGCCTTCATATAAAGAACGCTTTCGCGCCAGCGCACCATGCCGCAGACCTGGTCCACCAGCAGACGGCGAATCTCCGCCGGGTCGGACACGGCGGTGGCGCTCACGTTCGCCACCACCGGCGCTTGCGGGACCAGAATATCGATATTGGCGAGCGCCTGGGCCATCGCGTTGGCGGCCGGCACCATCAACGGACAATGGAAAGGCGCGCTCACCGGCAGGCGCACGGAGCGTTTCAGGCCTTTGCCGGCGGCGATGGCGATCGCCTTCTCGATGGCGTCGGCATGCCCCGACAGCACCACCTGGCCGGGGGCGTTATCGTTGGCAACGGCGCATACCTCACCGGTAGCCTCCGCGGCCTCCGCGGCGATAGCCTGGGCGGCCTCCAGATCGGCGCCGAGCAGCGCCGCCATGGCGCCCACGCCCACCGGCACCGCCTTCTGCATGGACTGGCCACGCAGTTTCAACAGGCGCGCGGTATCGGTCAGCGACAAGGCGCCGACGGCACAGAGCGCGGAGTATTCCCCCAGACTATGGCCGGCAACGAAGCGCGCGGCGTCCTTGAGCTGAATACCGCCCTGCTCCTTCAGCACGCGCACCACCGCCATGCTGACGGCCATCAGAGCCGGCTGGGCGTTCTCGGTCAGCGTGAGGTCGCTCTCGGGACCTTCGAACATCAGGCGCGACAGGCGCTGGGACAGGGCGTCGTCGACCTCTTGAAAGGTGTGGCGGGCAACGGCGAACGCCTCGGCGAGTTCGCGCCCCATGCCGACCGCCTGACTCCCCTGCCCCGGAAAAACGAACGCCTTCATGTCTGGCAACCTGCCCCTTTGGAGAAAACGGCCGGGAATTTCTTTCACCAACCCCCGGAAAACGGCGGACAGTGATAGCGCGAAGCGGAGCGGAGTCAAGCGGACATGCCGACACGGCCTACCGGCCACGCCTTCCTCGCCTTCAGATCGGGGCGACGAAAGGATTACATGATTTTTCCAAAATTAGGGCTTCACAAGCCCCCCCACCCCTGCTATAAGCCCGCTCCACCCGCCGAGCACAATCGAAACGCTGGCTCGGACATGGTCCTGATGGGGGATCGTCTAGTGGTAGGACAGCGGACTCTGACTCCGCCAGCCTAGGTTCGAATCCTAGTCCCCCAACCAACTCTTCTAAATCAATGGGTTAGTTGGTGTCAGTTACAGCTTTAATCCAGAGTTAACAGCTTTAAATCAGAGTTCCACAGCTTCAGATCAGAGTAAGGCAGAGGCCAAAACGCCGGAAAGTGCCGGTAAAACAAAGGCCTGCCTCCGGCTGCGCCAATGCAAGGCCAATAGCGCGTTTTGCGTGCTGAAAGACCGTGGCGCCGATGCCGGCGCAGGTTGCTCTAACTTAAGTCTGGTAAATCTCGCCTTCCACCGCGATCGCCACCACCTCGCCTGACAACAGCGGCTTGGCGCCCTTCTGTGGGCGCCATGATGCGGGGGCGGGTAATGGTGCAAGCCGAGCTTTGGCCGTGGCGGCCGGCGGTGCTGCCGGACGAAACTTTCTCGTCTTGGTTCGCGCGCGTGGCGGCCGGCAACGGGCTGTCACCGACGGACTTTTTCCGTGCGGCCCTGCCGGGGGCCTATCGATACACTCGCGACTTGGACCGCTACGTCGAGCCGGGGTTGATCGCCAACCTTGCCGAGCGCACAGGCATCGGCCCCGACATCCTGCGGCAAGCGACTTTCGACCACTGGGCCGGGCTGATTTTCGAAAGCGACGATGGCCGCAACAAACTGTACTGGCTGGCCACCGCCGGGACGGAAGACGGCCAGCGGTCCTTCGGCCAGCAAATTTGCCCAGATTGTCTGAACGAAACGTCCGAGCCCTATCTGCGCCGCTCCTGGCGGTTGGGCTTCGTCACGGCGTGCCCGCATCACCGCAGGCTGCTGGTCGACCGCTGCCCTCAATGCGCGGAACCGATCCAGGTCCTGCGATCCGGCGTCGATCATGGCCTCCGTTGCTGGAAGTGCTCGTACAATCTTGCGAAGACTCCGCAGGATGAGGATGTGCCCGACCTGGACATCGGTCAGCAGCAGCGCTTGGTGGACATCGCCCAAGCCGGCTGGATCGAGTTCGGAGCCTACGGCCCCGTCTACTCCTTCGCCTACTTCCGCATCCTCATGCTGGTGTTCCGGCTGCTGGCGACGGGCCGTCATGCCGTTCCGCTGCGCGCGTGGTGCGAGAGGCAGTTCGGCGAGCCGGGGCGGACGCTGGCTGTCCCGAGAATTCGGCAGATCGAGATGCTCAGCCCGCGCTGCCGGCACGAGCTGCTTCGCATGGCGACGTATCTGACGGAGGATTGGCCGCACCGGTTCGTGGCGGCATGCCGAGCATCCGGCGTGTCCAGCCGGCACCTTCTGAAGTCCGGGAGAACCTATCCATACCCGTTCGCTTGGTGGCACGCCGTTGAATGGAACCTCAAAGGTCGGGCGGTTGGCCCGAACGAGATCCATGCAGGAATTGCATACCTCAAGGCCAGAAAATCCCCCACGACTTATCGGGCGCTGGTTGAATTGTTCGGGGTCAAGATCACCGCCAATCAATCGCTTGCCGAACCGGCCGCCGCCGACCATGCGCCCTGGGGGAAGGGGCGCTACTGGAAGCTGGACGGGGTGTCGAGCGAGGTTCGAGCGGCGGCACGGCTGGCGGCGCACCGGGAGGGCGAAAGCCTGGGCTCGTGGGTCGACAAGGTGCTGCGGCAGGTGCTTGAAGGAAGCGGCGGACGGATTGCCGGTTCTTGACCTCGGCTCGTTGTAGTGGGGGAGACGCATGCCCGTTCGCACGATTCCGAGGAACCACAGGAGCCTGACCGGGCAAATCGCATCCCGCTCCCAGGGGCGGCCTATCGCCTTCGAGTCCGCTCTGGAGCGCGACTTCGCGCTGCTCCAGATTTTCGATCCGACGGTGGAGAGCGTGGAGGAGCAGCCGGTGCGGATCGAGTATCGTGCGCCAACCGGACGCCCGTCGCAATACACGCCGGATTTCCTGGTCAGCTACCGGACGGGTGGCAGCCCGCACCGGCTGGTCGAGGTGAAGTATCAGGCCGAGTTGGACCGGAAGGCCGAGCGCTATGCCGCCTGCTTCGAGGCGGCACGCGCCTTCGCGGCCGAGCGCGGGTGGGCATTCGAGGTGGTGACGGAAGTGGCGATCCGGACGCCGAGACTGGAGAACGTTCGGTTTCTGCTGCCGTTCCAAAATCGCCGATTCTCCGCGACTCTGCGATCGCGACTCGTCGAAGTCATCGCTACGGCCGGCACAATGACAGTGGCGGACGTGCTCGAAAACGCAAAGTTTTCCAACGAGTCGGAGCGAATGGAGGCGCTTGCCTGTCTTTGGAATCTTTTGTCAAGGGGTTGCGTCCACGCCGACATAGGGCAGCCTTTGAGCATGTCCACCGTTCTCCATTTCGCCGGGGAGGATGCTCATGGCCGCTAAGCTCAGCTACAGGCCGAAATCGAAAGTCCTCTACCGGGATCGCCTCTGCGTGATCACGCGGGTGGTTTCCGCATCCCAGGTCCTGATCGAGGACTCTGGCACCGGCGATACCCTTTGTAAAGGCCGAATGAAATTTCCCCAGATTGGGCGGGCGAAAAATCCCCAGATGGTTTGCAGGCTTACGGATTGGTGTCTGGGTCGGCGGGCCTCACTTTCGGGGGCCGTCCACGACGGCGTGGCGGTGGTTGTGGAGTGC
>DASPMK010000066.1:0-2905 GCA_035627075.1 Azospirillaceae bacterium | reverse complement strand
GAGCGGGCGCTGGAGTTCCTGTCCGACCGGGTCGCGGCGCTGGGCACCGGCAAGGGGCTGGCTCTGACGCTGGTGCGCGGCGTGGCCGGTACCGTGCTGGCGATGGTGGTGGCGCGGCTGGCGGTGATGGTGGCGGGGCTGGTCCTTGCCGGCCGGTTCCAGCGCCTGCTGCGCCCGCTGACCGTGGCGGCCTGGGCGGCGGCGGGGGCGATGGCGCTGACCGCCTGGGGCGTCGATGTTCCGGGATGGCTGGAAACCCCGGTCGGAAGACGGGTCGGCGGCAGCGCGCTCACCATCGCCGTCGTGGTTCTGCTGGCGGTGGTGACGCGGCAACTGACGGACATCCTGATTGAACGCGGCCTGGGGGCGGCGGTGCTGCCCAACCAGCGCCTGCGCACCCTGGTGCCCCTGCTGCGCAGCGCCTTCCTGGTGGCGCTGGTGGTCCTGGTGGCATTGACGGTGCTGGCGGAATTGGGGGTCAACATCGCGCCGTTGCTGGCCGGTGCCGGGGTGGCGGGCCTCGCCATCGGCTTCGGGGCGCAGACCCTGGTCAAGGACGTCATCACCGGCCTGTTCATCCTGTTCGAGGATTCGGTGGCGGTGGGCGAGGTGGTGGACGTGGGCGGCGGTCACGCCGGGGTGGCGGAGGAGATTTCCATCCGCTCGATCCGCCTGCGCGATGAGCAGGGGGCGGTGCATACCGTGCCGTTCAGCGCGGTGACCAGCGTGGTCAACCGCAGCCGGAAGGGTTAATTCACATCGTCGGGATCGTCCGCGTCCACTACCCGGCGGGCGATGTCGTAAGAGAAGCCGGCGCGGGCCAGCGCGGCCAGGTCCTTGTCGCGCAACTCATCCCGCTTGGCCGGATCGCGGAAAGGGCCGAGCCGGCGGCGGCGGGCCAGCGCCACGGCGGCGGCCACGTCCACCTCGCCGTCGGTGTCCTGGGCGACCTCGGCCAGGGCGGCGTCGACCGCGTCGGAGTCTACGCCCTTGGTCGCCAGCTTCTCGCGGATGGCGCGGGTGGAGGCGCCCCGGCGGTGCAGGCTGGCGGCGCGGGCGCGGGCGAATTCCGCATCGTTGAGATAGCCCAGCCGCTGGAATTTCCGGATCAGGTCCTCGATGATCCGTGCCCCGTCCTCGCGGTTGGTGCCGTGGGCATGGGCCGAGCGGTCCACTTTGGCCATCAGCACCCGGCGCAGGCCGGCGGTGGAGGCGGCGAAGCGCTCCAGGTAATGCAGGGCGGCGGCTTCCAGGTATGGGGCCGTCACCCTTTTGGGGGGCTTGCGCGGGCGGGGGGGCGTCTTGTCGTCGGTCATGGCATCGCGGTAAGGTCGGAGCTTCCCAAGGATACAACATCCACCATGCCGGTCTCCTCCCCCCATAAACAGTTTCCCACTCCGCCCCGCGACCTGGGCCGGTTCAACTGGATCGGGCTCAAGACCCTGTACGTCCGCGAGGTACGGCGGTTCATCAAGGTCCATACCCAGACCATCTGGGCGCCGGTGGTGACCACGCTGCTGTTCTACGCCGTGTTCGCCCTGGCGCTGGGCGGGGCGGCGCGGACCATCGGCGACGTCCATTACCTGGATTTCCTCGGCCCCGGCCTGATCATGATGGCGATGGCGCAGAACGCCTTCGCCAACACCTCGTCCTCGGTGGTGATCGCCAAGGTCCAGGGCAACATCGTCGACGTGCTGATGCCGCCGTTGTCGCCGATGGAACTGGCGTTGGGCTACGTCGGAGGCGGACTGACGCGCGGGCTGATCGTCGGGCTGGTGACGGCGCTGGCCATGGCACCGTTCACCACCACGGGCGTCCAGCATTGGGGCTTCGTGCTGTTCCATGGGCTGATGGCGTCGATGATGCTGTCGCTGCTGGGCCTGATCGGCGGCATCTGGTCGGAGAAGTTCGACCACATCGCCGCCGTCACCAACTTCGTGGTCACGCCGTTGTCGTTCCTGTCCGGCACTTTTTATACCGTGGACAGCCTGCCCGAGGGCTGGCGGATCATCGCCCACCTCGACCCCTTCTTCTATATGATCGACGGTTTCCGCTATGGCTTCATCGGCGTATCCGACGGCACGCTGGCTATCGGCGTGGCGGTAATGCTGGCGGTCAACGGCGCCTTGTGGGCGCTGTGCCATCGTATGATCGCCACCGGCTATAAGCTGAAAGCCTGAGCTGTGACATCACAGCCGCCGTAACAATGCGATAACCATTACCGGCACAAACTTTGGTTGCTGGCTCCGCCGTGGGGCCGGCGGCCTTGGGGAGTCGGGAGATGTTGGTTTCACCGCCCGTGGGCACGAACTGGCGCTTGGTTTTCGCCGACGAATTCGCCGGCACGACGCTGGATCAAACCAAGTGGACCACCGGATACTGGTGGGACGGGCCGGACGGTTCCTCCAATTACGGCAACCAGGAGTTGGAGTGGTACGTCCGCGACGAGGTGCTGGTGACCGGCGGCCTGTTGCGGCTCAGGGCGCGGCGGCGGCCGTTGAACGGCTACGGCTACACCTCGGGCATGGTGTCGTCGGAGGATCGCTTCGGCTTTCAGTACGGCTATGCCGAGGCCATGGTGCGCGTGCCCAAAGGAAAGGGGCTGTGGCCGGCGTTCTGGCTGGCCGCCGAGGACCGCCGCTGGCCGCCCGAAATCGATGTGTTCGAGATTCTGGGCGACACCCCGTCCAAGGCGTACATGAACTATCACTGGAAGCAGCCCGACGGCAGCAACAAGGGCGGCGGCATCGTCTCCTGGACCGGGCCGGACTTTTCCGCCGGCTTCCACCGCTTCGGCGTCCTGTGGGAGCCGGGGCAATTGGTGTGGTACGTCGATGGCGTGGAGCGCCACCGCGCCACCCTCAACGTTTCGGCCGAAACCATGTACCTTATCGCCAATCTGGCG